>JAAYWB010000045.1 GCA_012516855.1 Candidatus Cloacimonadota bacterium | reverse complement strand
TGGCGTCCAGCGAACACAGTGAGCATGGACGGCAGGAAATATTGGAATAATCATTCATTGCTGTTATCGATGCTCGTTCCTCGCTCTACGCCAGCCTGTCAGGGAAGCGGGCTGGTCTGGTAAATGCTGTTTAGCTATAGTTGCAGCCTTTGCAGCCTTCCAGGATGTCTCCACGTCTGTCGCGGTGGGCCTGGCGCATGGCTTTGAACTCCGGGCCGTTCCAGATGTCCAGCAGGGAATCCTGGCAGATGTGGCCGAGGAATTGCTGTTTGGTGGGATCGATGGCGCAGCCTTTGGCGGGGCAGATGGGAACGCGTCCGTCTGGCCTCACTTCAAGGTCCTTGAAGGGAAGGGTGCAAACCGGAGCCGTATTCTGGTCGTAAACCGGGGAATAGAAGACGTCGGTGTCGTAATTGGAATCCGGGTGCTTGAGCAGAAGCTGGGGCAGCACGGTATCCGCGTAGCGTCTCCAGAAGAGGGTTTCAGAGCTTTCCAGGTGCCGGGTTGAGGGCCTCAGCATCAGGCGGGCTTTGATGAGGGTTTTGCTCTTCAGTCTGTCCCTCAGGGCCCGCATGTGGCGCAGGTTGCGGATGAGGCGCAGGTAGCTGGCGTTTTTGCGGGAAGCTTCATAGATCCTGGCACCGCCCGCGTCGATGGATATTTCGATCAGGTTCACCCCGGAAAGCAGGATTTCGTCTATGTGGTGGGGGTCCTGCCACTGGCCGTTGGTGATAACGGAGAGGTATTTGGTGAGGGGGGCCAGCTTGGTGAGCATTTCCGCGCATTTGGGATGCAGCATGGGTTCGCCGCCACCGATGCGCACACGGTTGATCTTGGCGGCGCGGAGATTTTCCAGAAGGCAGCCGAACACCTCGTCGCTCATCATGGTGCGGGGGTGGGGGAAAAGCGGATTGTTGCAGTACACGCAGGCAAGGTCGCAGGCGTCGGTGAAATCCACCGAGAGCAGGGGCGGTTTGGGCGGATCGGACAGGCGGAGCGGGTATTTGAGTCCGATCAGCTCGCGCAGGGGCACACCCTGCTTCAGCACATGGCCGTTCAGGCGCAGATAATAGCCCCAGTGGGCGGCAATCCAGGAAAGGTCTTGAAATTTATTTGATCCGTATTGTTTGGTGGGCATGTTTCCTCGCGGGGTGTTTATTGAGGAAACACCGGAAACCTGGTCCGGTCTCCGGTGTTTCAGATCATGTTTGAATCGGGATTATTTCATCAACACCATTTTACGAGTGGAGCTGAAAGCGCCGGAGCGCATGCGGTAGAAATAGACTCCGCTGCTCACGGCGTCGCCGGAGGCGTCAGTGCCGTTCCAGGCCGCGGAATGGTTCCCGGCAGGAAGGTTGGCATCCACGAGGGTGGAAACCAACTGGCCTTTCTGGTTGTAGATTTCCAGGGTCACGGGGCCGGACTCGGCCAGTTCGAAACAGATCACGGTGCTGGGGTTGAAGGGATTGGGGAAATTGCCGTGGAGCCTGGTATTGAGTTCGGGAATGGAGTTGTCCGCCACTGGAGTGGTTTGGTAGCTGTTCCCGGCGCGGTTGTATGTTCCCAGATAGCAGTGCCAGGGGATGCTTTGGGCGGGGCGCTTTACGTCTATCACATAGAAGGAGGCGTCGTTCGGGATCACGATGTCCAGGTCTCCGTCCAGATCGATGTCGCCAAGGGCGGCGGAGGTCTTCACGTTGCCGTTGATGCGGAGGGGGAAGTTTGGAGATTCGGTTCCGTCGATCCTCACGCTGTGCACGTAGCCGTTGGTGTCGCCGAAGATGATGCCGGCCATGTTGTCACCGTCAAAATAAGCAACCGTGGGCGTGCATTCCACAGCCTGGCCAACGTTGATGGGGGTTCCGGGCAAGTCAGCTCCGGCGGTGGTGAGCACGTTCACCACGCCAGCGGCGCCGATCACGATGATTTCTTTGTTGCCGTCGTTGTTCACGTCTGCAACCACGGCTCCGGTCTTGATCTGGCCTCCCACGCTTTTCTGGAAGTGAACCGTCCCATCATGGTTGTAAGCCAGAATGTGGCCCGAAGTGCTGGTGGTAACAATGATTTCGGGGTGGTTGTCAGAATCGAGGTTGGCGATGGTGATGGGATTTTGTGAACCGCTTGGCATGGTCACGGGGAAACCGGCGATGTTCTGTCCGGTGGCGCTGTTGATGGCATGGAGAGTGCCGTTCAGGGTGGCCACGAGGATTTCGTGGATGCCGTCACCGTTGAGGTCGGCCACGGCCGGTGTGCCCAGGCAGGCACCGCCAAGGCTGACGGGGAAATTGGGATAGGGGCTGCCGTCGGCGTTGAGCACCACCAGGCTGCCGGTCTGAGTCACCGCTATCACCTTGCTTTGGCCATTGTTAGCCAGGTCGGCCATCACGGGCCCATTGCGCAGGGTTCCGCCAGCGGGGACGGTCCAGATGGTGTTTCCAGTGGGGCCGAACAGCATGATGTTGTTGTTTTGGAAGCCGGCGGCAAAGTCTTTTACGCCGTTGTTGTCAACGTCACCCATGGCAATGGAGCCGATTACGGCGCTGCCTACATTTATGGGGAATCCGGCAACAGAGCTTCCGTCTGCCTTGACGGCATGGATTTTCCCGGAGGGATCGCCGAAAATGACCTCTCTGTCAGGATTGGAATCGAGGTTGTAAAGGATGGCGCTGGAGTTTGAAGCTCCACCCAAAGCAACCGGCCAGCCGGATTGGACGAGGGAAAGGTCCACCTGGAAAGGAATGGTTTTGGTATAGGGGAAAGGCGCTGTAGGATTGGCGGTAACCACCAGCTCAAAGGGGATGGGTTCCGAGGGCAGGCCGGCGACGGTCTGGAATTTGAAGGGCTGGCTGTTGTTCCACATCGTGCTGCCGGGGGTCAGGTTTCCGTAGCTGGCGGTGTCGTCTATGATTGTGATGCCGGGATAGGAGGTGATGAGGGTGGCGTTGAGGCCGGTGGCAGTCATCCAGGCCAGTCCGGTGAAAGGATCCAGATAGTTGTTCAGGGAAACTTTCAGCTTTATGGTTTCACCGGGGTTGGGAACTCCGTCCCCGTCCCCTTCGAATTCCTCCACAGTGGTGTCATCGACGGTGATGTTGGGAATTTTGTCGAACATGGTGGCGGTGAAAGCGTTGATGCGTCCCGCACCAAGCTTGCCAACATAGTCCGGGTTGGCTTCGTAAATGTAATCTGAGGTCATCATCACGCGCTGCATAAGCTGCGCGGGAGTGAGTTCCGGATGCAGGGCTTTCACCAGCGCGCAAACACCGGCCGCGACAGGCGAAGCCATTGATGTGCCGTCATAGGCATCGTAGCCGTTTCCGGCAATGATGGTGGAAAGGATGCCTTCGCCGGGGGCGCAGATGTCGATGGGGGCGCCGAAGTCGGAAAAGTTCGATTTAATGTCGTTCTGGCCGGTGGAAGCCACGCAGAGGGCGTTGGTGCAGTCGGCGGGGTAATCCTGGTAAGAGGAGTTGTGCTCCGTATTGTCGTTTCCGGCGGCGGTAACCACCAGGGCGCCGAGGGCGGTGGCGTAATTAACTATGGAATTCGGATAAGCTCCGTTGCCCGGGCTGCCCCAACTGGCGTTGATGATGTGGGCGCCAACTTCGGCGGAGTATTTGATCTGGTCATAGGCATAGGAGATTCCCTGTGAGGGAGAGGTGTTGGAAGCGCCTTTGCAGGAAATGATTGAAACGATTGGCGATGTGCCCACCAGGCCGATGGAGTTGTTGCCCACAGCCCCGGCGCAACCGGCCACGTGGGTGCCGTGGTCGTTGGAAATATAGGTCTGCATGGGGTTGTTGTCATTATTGAAAAAGTCCCAGCCTATCAGATCGTCGATCTTGTTTCCGCCTTCGCCCGCGTCGGCCCCATCGCCTCCGGAGATGGTGCCGGCATCCCAGTTAATGGTCATGCCAGGAGATTCGGCCGGATTTACCCAGATGTTGCCCCGGAGGTCCGGATGGTTCCATTTAACGCCAGAATCGGTGATGGCGACCTTTACGTCGAAAGAGCCCTGGATGTAATCCCAGGCATCGAAACTCTGAATGCGGGTGTGGACGTATTGCTGGGTTACCATAGGGTCGTTGGGCACAAACTTGGTGCGCGCGATGCCTTCCAGCTCGGCGTAGATGAGGTTTTTGTCCTTGGACAGGGCGTCCACGGCAGCGTCGATGCGGTCATCCGATTCCAGGATCAGGCGATAGGTGTTTTGCAGGTAGATTCCGTTGTCGTTCCAAGTGGGAACTTTCACATAGGGATGCATCTGCTGCAATTCCACAATTCCGTACTCTGCGGCCAGTTCGTCGAAGGAACTCAGCCCTGTACGAGCACGGCCATTTTGCAGAGACCAGTCTATCTTGCCGGTGTCGTTGCCCACCGCGTCTTTTGTGAAGCAGACGATCACAGACCGGGAATAAAAGTAATCTGGGTCGAATTTTACCGCGAACATCGCGCTAACGGCGATGGTCAGCAAAGTCAGGAGGATCAGCTTTTTCATTGGCACCTCGGGTCAGTTTTTGTTTTTTTCCTTAAAATCCAAGGGGGGTTATTTAGTCAATACAATAATCCGGATGAGTGGACATCAGTAGAGGATAAGCATTTCTTTATCAGCAAATTGGAGAGTATAGAATTTTTTGATCAGGGCGTTTTTTTTCTGCTCTAGGAACGGGTCTTCCGCGATGATGGAAAAAGCGTCCTCGCGGGCTTCCTTGAGCACCAGCTGGTCCGCCATCAAATTTGCGAAAGTGAACTGGGGCAGGCCGCTTTGCTCGGTTCCGAAGAACTCTCCGGGTCCGCGCAGATGCAGGTCCTTCTCCGCGATGAGGAAGCCATCAGTGGTTTTGGCCATGGTGTCCAGGCGCTCGCGCGCTACGCTGCTGAGGGGAAAATGCTCGATCAGGTAACACCAGGCCTGCTGTCCTCCGCGCCCCACCCGGCCACGCAACTGGTGAAGCTGGGCCAGGCCGAAGCGTTCAGCGTGTTCCACGATCATCACAGAGGCGTTGGGTATGTCCAGCCCCACCTCGATGACCGTGGTGGAAACCAGAATCCGGATCTCGCCGGCTTTGAAGCGCAGCATGATGGTGTCCTTCTCCCTGGAGGGCATTTTGCCGTGCAGCAGCACACAGCTATATTGGGGGAAGATATTGGTGGAAAGGTGATTGTGCATCCTCTGGGCGTCGAGGAGGTCCATTTTGTCGGATTCCTCGATGAGGGGGCAGACAACATAGACCTGGCTGCCGGCGGCCAGTTCCTTTGCCACTTCGCGGTAAACGAGGTCTATCTTTTGGTTAGAGCGGACCAGGGTTTTCACGGGAATCCTGTCAGGTGGCAGTTCGTTGATGATGCTCACTTCAAGATCGCCATACACGGTGAGGGAGAGGGATCTGGGGATTGGTGTGGCGCTGAGGTAGAGCAGGTCCGGATGCTTGTCTTTCCTGGCCAGGGTGGCACGCTGCTGCACACCGAAGCGGTGCTGTTCGTCCACAGCCACAAAGCCCAGTTTCTCGAAGGAAATATCACTCTGCAAGAGGGCGTGGGTGCCTATAATGAGGTTGGCTTCACCTGTGGAAATCGCGTTTTTGGTTTGGGCTTTGCCTTTGTAGGAACCGCCCTTGAGCAGCACCACATTCAGGGGAAAATCTTTCAGCAGACGGGTGATGTTGCCATAATGCTGGTCCGCCAGAATCTCTGTGGGCGCCATCAGAGCGGCCTGTAAACCGTTTTCCACCGCCAGCAGCATCGCGAAGAGGGTCACGATCGTTTTTCCGGAACCCACGTCGCCCTGCAGCAGCCTCGACATCTGCCTGTCGGAACACATATCTCCAAAGATTTCGTTTATCACGCGTTTCTGGGCCTGGGTGAGCTTGAACGGCAGTTCGCGGTAGAGCCTGGAAGTAAGCTCCCGCCTGTTTTCGAAGCGGATGCCCTTAACATCTTGGGCGTGAAAGCGCTTGTGGCGCGCCCAGAGCAACTGGGAATAGAAGAATTCCTCATAGACAAAGCGTTTGCGCACCTTGTCCAGTTCCTCCGGGTGCAGGGAGAAATGCATCTTCTGAAGCGCGACCTTGCGGGGCAGGAAACCGCGTTTGGCGATCAGCTCTTCCGGAAGGTTTTCCTCGATCTGGGAAGTGAAAAGCTCGAAAGCGCTGTAAACTATCCGGCGCAGGAACTTCTGGGTAAGGTCGCCGCTGAGCCTGTAAACCGGCAGAAACTCGCGCTTCTTCCAGAAATCCAGCTCTTCGCTGTCGTCCACGAATTCAACTTCAGGATGCATTAGCTGCAATTGGCCATTATATTCGGTTAAGTTTCCGGCAACCCAGAGCATGGCGCCCGGCTTGAACAGCCCCGGAAAACTTTTGGGATAGCTGAACCAGGAACAGACGATGGCGGCGCGGCCGTCGCTGATGCCCACTTCGAGCAGGTTTTTTCCCTTGCGGGTCCTGCGTTCGTCCACCCAACTTATCATCGCCGTAAGAGCAATGTTGTCGCCGGGCTTGAGCTCCCGCAGAGAGGGATTCAGCTTGCGGGCGATATAAGCCCGGGGGAAATGCTCCATCAGGTCCAAGACTGTATTGATGCCCAGTTTGGCCAGTTGGCGCGAGCGGACCTCGCCCACCCCCTTGATGAATTTCACCGGGGTGCGTGTATCCTTTACGAATTCAGCTTTTTCCATGTGAGGGCCATTCTCCCCGAGGGCAAAATGTTGTCAATATCCGCGTCGGGGATTTCGCCTTTCCAAAAAACAGGCTGGCTTGGGAGTCGGAGGGCACCGTGGCAATTTTTTCCTTGACCGCGGCGTAGGGGTCGATTATTATGTTCGGGAACAGCACTTGAAGCGCTATGTGATTGGTTTTTTATTTTTACACCCCAATATGCCCGGGAACCGTTGGTTTCCGGTTTCAGGAGAAAAGATGAAAGTATTCAAACGTATATTCACCCTGTTGGCGGTCTTGAGCTTGATGTCTTGCGCCGTGGCCCAGACCAAAGACCTTCGTTCAGACGATGTGCCCCGGTTCCGCCAGACTGCCGGCAGCAGCGCCACTGTTTGGGGCAGTGAGCCCAATCCAGTGGTCGAGGTGGTTCGCCAGGTGCGCCAATCCGTGGTGCAGATCAAGGTCGAATCCAAGGTCACCGTCCAGAATTTCAGAAACCCCTTCTTCGACGACGATTTCTTCCGCTACTTCTTTCCCCAGCAGCCCAAGGAGACGCAACGCCCCGTAACCTCGATGGGCAGCGGCTTCGTGTATGAATACAATCCCCAAACCCGCGAAGCCTTCATCATGACGAACAACCACGTGGTGGAGAAAGGCAAGGAAGGCACCATCACCGTCACCCTGGCCGACAAGGTCAATTACACCGCCACGGTGGTGGGACTGGACCCTAACACCGATGTGGCCGTGATCAAGATCACCGTCAAGGAAGGGGAAAAGATCACCATTGCCCCGCTGGGCGACTCTGCCAACCTGGAAATCGGCTCCTGGGCCATCGCCATCGGAAATCCCTTTGGCGACGTGGGCCTGGACCGCACCGTAACCCTCGGCGTGATCTCAGCCATCGGCAGAAGCAACCTCAATTTCGGCAGCAATTCCCCCATTTATCAGGACTACATCCAAACCGACGCCGCCATCAACCCCGGCAACAGCGGCGGCCCCCTTTTGAACATACACGGGGAGGTGATAGGCATCAACTCCGCCATCACCAGCACCTCCGGCGGCAACATCGGCATCGGCTTCGCGATTCCGGTGAACCTGGCCAAACGAGTGGTGGAAGACCTTGTTGCCAACGGCAAGGTGACCCGCGCCTACATCGGCATCGCGCCCCAGGAAATCACCGCTGACTTGATGGAAGCCCTCAACCTGCCTGAGGTTTCAGGAGTTCTGGTGGCCAAGGTTGAAATAGATTCACCTGCCCACAAGGCCGGCCTCTCCGTTGGCGACGTGATTTTGGAATTCAACGGTGAAAAGGTGCCCAACGTTTCCAAGTTCCGCATCGCGGTGGCCACTTCCAAGGTGGGAACCAAGGTTCCGGTGAAAATCATCCGCGAGGATAAGGTCAAAACCCTCTACATCCAGCTCGACAACTTCCCCGAGGACACCGTGGCCGAGACTGAAGAAGCAGCAGCCCCGGACAGCGGAGCAGGCATCAGCGTGGAAGCCACCGACAGCGCCTATGCCCAGCGCAACAACATCAAGGCGAGCAAAGGCGTGATCGTGAGCGCCATCGAATCCAATTCCCCGGCTTCCAAGGCAGGGATCCAGGTTGGCTTCGTGGTCCTCAAGGTGGGAAATACCGAGGTGAACAGCCCGGAAGAATACAGCGCCGCCATCAACGCCGCCATCGATAAAATGCGGAAGGACGAACGCAACACAATCATCCTCTACGTGCAGGACCGCAACAAGACAGAGCAATTTGTGGTGCTTAGATTCAACTGAGCCATAAACTCCAATAGGTTATCAGAACCCCGTCAAACGACGGGGTTTTTCTTTGGCTGAAATTCACGGTGGAGGGGAGCAAGGCTGATAATCAGAGGAAGGAAGCATTGCTGCTTGGCCGTTAAGGCCCTTTCCTGCGTTCCTGTCTCGCCTTCCGCACAATGGCCGCACTTGATGCGAGTATTCTACGGGAGGCATGCGACAGGGATAAAAGAGAGCGCTAAGGGTCTGACTACCGGGAAACCTGTTTGGAACAGGCCGGTTAGTTCAGGAAGCTGGAGAAGTGTTGTGGATTAGTCAAATCCCTTTCAATGGCTGGATGGGCAGCCGAACACGATCTGGTAGGCGCATACGGCGCAGGCAACGGCCACGTTGAGCGAGTTTTTCCAGCCCTGGACCGGCAGGCAAACCGTCCGGTCGCAAAGGGACAGAATTTCGTTTGAAATGCCCAGGCTTTCGTTTCCGAGCACCAGGGCGAGGGGGAGCTGAAAATCCTCCGCGAAGACGGATTCCGCCTGGGCTGAGATTTCCAGGGCGTAAACCCGGTATCCTTCGGCTCTGGCCTGTTTCACCGCCTCCGCCGTTTCCTCAAAGTGGCTCCAGTCGATGCGGGAGGCGGTTCCCCGGGCGGTTTTCCGCAAAGCGTGGTCATTCGGGGTGGCGGTTACTCCGCAAAGCCAGATTTTGCAAAGGCCCAGACACTCAGCGCTGCGGAAGATCGAACCCACGTTGAAGGCTGAACGGAGGTTGTCCAGAATGAGGATGACCTTGCCAGCGCGCTCGAGGGTGTTCAGGTCGGCGAAGCGGGGTCCGTCCCCTCGTTTGAGGGGTATCTGGTTATCCTTGAAAGATTGGCCCAGCGAACTTTTGAAGCGGGTTATCGCCAGTTGGGCCTCCCTGGTCGCGGCGGCGGATGCCAGGTCCTGGGAAAGCCTGAGAACGTTCTCCGGCACGGGTTCAGCCATCCAGGAGACGCATTCCAGCACGTGTGAGGTCAATTCGGAAGCCGGTTCTCTGCCAGCAAGTGATTTTTCCAGGAAAGACGCGAGCTTGTCCAGAGCCTTGACCTGGGCGGAAGGGGAAAGGCTTTGGAACTTTCTCTGGCTGAAAGAGCCGCGGGTCTTCATCAGCGGAGAAGTTCGATCAGTTTGGCCGCCGTGAGCAGGTTTTCGGCGATGTAATCCGGCTGCCGCGGCCAGTCTTGCAGGCCGGAAAGCATTTCCCGGGCGCCGTTGCCGGTGAGAAGCAGGATGGAGCTTAGGCCCGCGTTCTTGCCGAAAGTGATGTCCGTTTGCCTGTCTCCTATCATCCAGGATTGGCCGGGATTTATCCTGTGTGCGCGCCGGGCTTTGCGGAACATTCCCAGCCCCGGTTTGCGGTCCTCGTGCTCGATGTTGTAGGGGGCAACGCTGCCGTCGGCGAAATAGGGGGAAAAGTAGATGCCGTCCAGTTTCACCTTCTCCGCCGCCAAAAGCTCTTGCAGTCTGTCGTGCACGCGGTTCAGGGCTGGAATGTCGAAATAGCCTCTGGCGATGCCTGACTGGTTGGTGACGAGGATGAGCAGGTAGCCCAGGGACCGCAGCAGGCGCAAAGCCTCTCCGGTCCAGGGGTAGAGCTGATAGCCTGCGGGGTCGCTGATATAGCCGAACTCGTCCGGGCTGACGCAGCCGTCTCGGTCCAGGAAAACCGCACGCCTAAAAGCTTTTGCTGTCACTGGTTTGGAACCTCAGGGCGTCCGGCAGGGCCAGGTTGAACAGCGCCACTTTGTACTCCCAGTAATCGTTGCGGCGGGTGTAGCTGAGTTCAAGCTTCCAGCAGTGCAGGTCGCGGGAAACTCGGATGGACTGTGAAAGCTGTTCTCCGGTTTTCAGGTTGAAATAGCTGCCATAAGCCACGCTCCAGTTTTTGGTGAGGCGGAAAGAGCTATCCAGACGAAGGCTTTGGGAAATGGGGTCGAAAAGGTCGGCAGTGGCGCTCAAATCGTGGGAAAGGGCTATCCTCCAGGTGTTGCTGGATTCGGCTTCGGAGAGCGTCTGCGCGAAAAACTGGAGGCTGTCCGCTTTCTGGTAGGGGTCGAAAATGCGGTTTTTGGCTTTGGGAAAATAATCCTGATAGGGCGCGGAGCCTGTTAGGGTGAGGCCCTGGGAGAAATACTGGTTGCTGATTTTCCAGTCGTCCCAGCTCACTCCGTAGGGGCTGTGGCTCAGGCTGAACTGGGCAGAATAGGCCAGAGAAAGCCCTTCTAGCTTCGTTTTGGTGCCGGGAAACCTGAGGTTGCCCAGGCTGAAGCTGCCGGGACGGAAAGCCGCCGTGTGTGAGATGGTTTGGAAGGGCTTGGCGGAAGGATTCAGCAGATTGGCCGAACTGCGGCTGTTGAGGCTGAACACATCGTTTATCTTGCGGTCGTCTTTGCCGAACTTGATCTGCCATTTCTGGTCCAGTGAAAGGTTGAGATTTGCCGAGCGGGCGGAATTGAGCAGCCCGACCCCGCCGAAGCTGTAGAAGCGTGAATTGGCGCTGAAATCAGGATTGAAGCTTATCCCGGCGTTGGGCGTGACGATGTGGCGCAGGGATTTGAGCCAGCCCTTCTTGAAGTTGCGGATGCCGTAGATGTTGAAGTTGGCGTTGGTGTAAGCGTTGTAGTCGTTGCCGCGTACCAGGGTGTTGCCGTTTTTGTCGCGGTCAAACCAGGCCTCGTTGTAGCGGGCGCCGTGCTGCAGACCCAGCCAGCCGAAGGCCTTCCAGTTGTAGGAAAGGCCAAGCTGGTGCTTGATCCCGAAGTTGTGCCAGACTGAATCCCCCGGGGCGAAGCGGTTGTTCCAGACGTAATCCATGAACTGACGGTCGCTGGAGTAAAGGCTGCCGCTGTGGTCCAGGCGCAGGTTGTAGCTGTAGTTGAGGTTGCTCCACCAGGCGTCAGAGCTGCGTTCCGGCTTGTAGAAAAGCTCATAGAGCGGCCGGGTGGGCAGGGCGAAAGAGGCCGAGGGCAGCGAGATCGTGCCGCGACTGTTGATCAGGTCTTCGGTGTAGGATGCTCCGATGTTCAGATACGAGCCCAGCAGCGGCTGGCGGTAGGAAAGGGAGGAGGTGACCGTTTGGGCCAGGCTTTCGTCGATGTCGGAGCTTCCTTCCCAGATGCGTTTGTTGCTTACGAAATCCACGTTGGCGTCGAAGGTGGCACGGTTGCCCAATTCCTGATGGTGAGTGGCTTGCAGCGACCAGTCGTTGAAGGTCTGGCTGCCGCCTGACCTGCGTTGGAAGGCAGCGTCGAGGCTGCCGTTCAGTAGATAGCGGCGCAGGTAGTCAAGCTGGAGCTCAGCGCGCCAGCCTGTCCGCTCGTAAAGGTCCAGGCTCAGGATGAGGTCCGCGTAGTCTTTGTAGGGATAATACCAGGCGATATCGCGGAAAAACTTACCGTCGATGTTGTTGTAGCCCGGTTGGGGAATCAGGAAACCCGGTTTGCGTCCGCTTTGGAGCGGCACCACGATGAAGGGGAAATAGAAGACGGGCAGGTGGTTCACGTAGGCGACCACAGGTTTGCCCACGATTTTGTCACCCCGGAAAATCCGCAGCTTTTTGGCGGTGAACCAGAAATCCGGCTCCTCGTTCTCGCAGGTGGTGAAGCTGCCGTTGTCCACGTCGTAAGCATCGGAGCTGATTTTGCGGATTTCCTCGCCTGTGTAGTAGCTTTTCTCCATCCGGCTGATACCGCCGGAAAGAGAACCTGTCTGGCTGTCTATGTCGTAGGCCACGTCGTCGCCCAGGATGATCTGGTCGCCGTCCCGCATCACGGTGTTGCCCTGGCTGAAGGCGAGGTTGTTTTTGAGGTCCACCAAAAGCGAATCGCTACTGATCTCGAAAGTCTGGTAGGTGATGCTGGTGTTGCCGTAGAGACGGATTTGTTCCAGCGCGTGGTTGTAGGCCAGGCTGTCAGCTGCGTAAAATAGGGAATCCTCTGGGGCCGGGGTTTTCAGCAACGAATCGGCGGGAGCCACGGACGCGGGAAGCTCGGTTTCCTCCTGCGCCGGCAGCCAGGTCCAGCCCAAAGCCAGAAGCAAAGTGAGGAGCAGCGCCAATCTTCTCATCGTGGTATGGGGGTGTCAGACCAATTCGTCAAAGATATCCATCGCTTCCCAGTCCCTGGATGGACAGGGGCTTTGCAGGCTGTAGCCCACGCTGAGGACGTGGATGTCGTTCACGTTGGTGGCGAGAAGCGGGGCGGGGAGGAGGTGGTTGACCGATTTCAGGGCGGTATAGCTGTCGCACTTCCTGATGGCGGCGGCGAGGTTGATTCCCGCGGCCTTGAGCTGGGCCAGGGTGTTGCTGTCGGACCAGGCTCCGCCGCTGCCGGAAACGTTGTCGCAGCCGTCGGTGGCGAAGCAAAACAGGGCAGTTTCCTCCTGTTTGGCCAGATAGCGCACCAGCATCAGCGCCAGATGGCTGCAGCGGCCGCCGAGGCCTTCGCCGCTCACTTTCAGCGGTGACTCGCCGCCCAGGATTTTAATGAAGGGCGGACGCAGCCTGTATCTGGGACTCCTTGTCCGCCGCAGGATCTCTTTGATTTGGTTGGCCAGCTTGGGCAGAGGACGGCCCTGAAATGATTCTTCCACCAGCACCCGGAAGCCCTTTTCGCGCAAGTCTTTGGCAAAAAGTTCGCGAAAGCCCTGATTGTCCGCCACGATGTTGTATTCGATCTGTTTGGTCCAAAGTTTATAGCGCCAGCCGTCGGCTGTTTTTTCACCCGGTTCCGCTGGTGTGAACGGCCCTGAGCCCAATACCTGGGGGTCGTTTCCCTCCACGTCGGAAACGGCGAAAACCTTTATCCTCCGGGCTTTGGTGAGTTCGAGAGCCCTGCCGCCCTTCACTAGGGAAAGCCCTGTGCGCCCGCGGTTGATCTCGGCGATGTCTTTTCCACTGTGGAGCAGGAGCTTGTGTTCCGTGGCCAGGTCGGCCAGGTCGAATCCTTCGGGCAGCAGTTCAAAGAGCGCGGAGCTGCCTCCGGAAAGCAGGATCACCAGGTCATCTTTGGCGCTCAGTTTCTTCAGCCAGGCGGCGATTCGCGAGCTGGAGGCCAGGCTGTTTTCATTAGGCAGCGGATGGCCACCGGAGAGGATGGCCAGGCCGGGGATATCGCCGTGGCTGAGGCCGGGCTTGGTGAGCACCAGCCCCTCGGCCTTAATGTTCCTTTCTGCCAGGGCGTTAACGCTCACAGCCGCCATTTTCCAAGCCGCCTTTCCGATGGCCAAAAGTTTCACGCGGATCCCAAGCTCCGCCTGCCGGAGGCCCTCAGCTAGCACCGGATACTGACAGAAGCGGTGCATCGATTGAATGTAGCTCTGGTAAACCTGATGGTGAAGACTGCTCAATTTCACTACCTAAAACGTATTTTAAATCATTAGAAAAGCAGGAAAGGATTTAGTCAAGTTCATTTTTCAGCCATTCCGCCAAGCCGCCTGTTTGTCCCCGTCACTTCACCGTCTCTGGCGTCCATGCTCACTGCGTTCGCTGTACGCCAGGCTGAGTGGAAGGTCAATGTCTCCATCGATCAATAGCTCGATTTGAAAAGAGAACCAAGAATCCGTCAATCCGTTTAATCAGTTTATCCCTATGAAAATGAGAGCAAGTGGAATTGCTGTAGTAGAAGCTTGTTCCTCACTCGACTCCAGCGTAGTTGGAAAACACCAGGAGGTGATGAAAATTCACAAAATTCACACCCTAATAATCGGGGTAGTGAATTTTCGTAATTGTGTGGATGCTAGAAGCCTCCCCACCATGCTGGAGCAGTATTGGTTAACTTGTATCTTGCGGCGCTTTCTATGTTTCCATGATGCTGCCTTCCAGTATATAAAGATTGGGTGCTCTGTTTGGTTTATTTTGAACATCCACTGATACGGCCTCCCTGTCTATCAACCTCTCCACGCACTCTTTGAACTCCCTTTTCTTCATGGGAGAAATGTTCATCAGGTCAGAATGTTTATCCTTGCCCTGTCCTTTTGCCGCAATAAAAATCCTTTACAAAAAAGGGGTCACGGAAATCGTGGTCTTTCTGAAATGTCCTTAGGAGATAGTTATGTCAGACAAGGTGCGTGAAACCAGCAGCAAAGCTGCTTTGAAAGAAATGCGGGAAGAATATCTTCGCATGCTCGAAGAATCTTTCCAAACCACAGCGGAATTCAAAAAAGGCGACGTCGTTGAAGCCCCCATCATCAGTATCGGTGACAATCACATGATCCTGAGCCTGGGCGGCAAGTTCGACGCCTATGCCGAAAACGGCGAATTTGCCGACGAAAAGGGCGAGCTGCCCTACGCCGTCGGCGACACCCTCAAAGGTTACATCGTTGACAGCAACGACCAGGGATTCGTCATCGGCAAAAGCCTTACCAAGCAATATGTGGACAAACAGTCACTACTCGACGCTTTCGAGCGCAAAATCCCGGTTGCCGGCAAAGTTTACTCAGTCACCAAGGGCGGGTTCAACGTCGATGTCCTCGGCGCCCGCGCTTTCTGCCCCATTTCCCAGATGAGCATGCGGGGCGGTGACGCGAATATTGACTACATCGGCAAAACCTTGGATTTCATGGTGATCGAGTGTTCCGAAAATTGCCGCCGCGTGGTGGTTTCCCGTCGCCAGCTTTTGGAAGCCGAGGAAAACGAGAGGAAGGCTGAAGCCCTCAAAAAGCTTGAGATCGGCTCCGTCGTAACCGGCAAGGTGATGCGCATGACCAGCTTCGGCGCCTTTGTCGATCTGGGCGGCATCGAAGGCCTGATGCACGTCTCCGAGATTTCCTGGCAGCACGTCGTGAAGCCCCAGGACGTCCTCAAGCAGGGCCAGGAAGTGGAAGTGAAAATCCTGGACATCAAGGGCGAAAAGCTCTCCCTTTCGATGAAAGCCCTGATGGAAAACCCCTTTGAACAACTGGTTAAGGAAATCAAGGAAGGCGACACCATCAACTGCCGCATCCTTCGCCTCCACAATTTTGGCGCCTTTGCAGAGATCAAACCCGGCGTGGAAGGCCTCATCCCCGTTTCGGAAATGAGCCGCAACCGCAGCGTTTCCCATCCCCGCGAAATGCTCAAGGAAGGCGATTTCGTGGAGGTCCAGGTGTTGCGCATCGATGCCGACACCCAGAAGATATCCCTTTCCCTGCGCGCCCTGCAAGCCGACCCTTGGGACCAGATCGACGAAGTGGTCACGCTGGAAACCCCCTTCACCGGCAAGGTTGAAAGCGTCACCAATTTCGGCGTCTTTGTAACCATCGCCGAAGGCATCACCGGCCTGCTGCCCCGCTCCAGGGTTCGCGACAAGGACAATTTCAAGCCCGGCGACGAGGTTGAGCTCATGGTAACCGCCATCGACCGCGAAGGCCACCGCCTCACCCTAGACTACACCGACCGCCAGCCCGGCGAGCTTGTGGAACAGCGCCGCCGCTCTGACGACCGTCGTTCCGACGAACGGCGCGATTCCCGCGAACCTTACGACCCCAGCCGTCCCCGCCGCGGCGGACGTTCCCGCGCCGATGAGGAATGGCGCCGCTACGCCAGCCAGAAGCAGGACACCTCGGACGACAATCCTTTCAAAGACTTATAGACCATATAGATGCAGCCCAAGGACAACCAGTTCGTAAAGCTGCGCAAGCAGAAACTGGCCAAGTTGCGCGAACTTGGGATAGACCCCTATCCCATTAAGTCGGAACGCTCCCATCTCATCTCGGAGGTGCTTGAAGGCCGGGAGGAATGGATCGCCTCGGAGCGCGAAGTAACGCTCGCGGGACGCCTTGTGGCCATGCGCCGCCAGGGCAAGCTGGGTTTTGGAAACCTTGAGGACGCCAGCGGAAAGATCCAGGTTTACGTGGCCCAAAACCTTGTGGGAGAAGAGAACTACGAGCTTTTCAAGCTCTGTGACCCCGGCGATTTCGTTCAGATAAGTGGGACCATGTTCAATACCCAGTCCGGCGAATATTCCATCAAAGCGGCGCGGGTGACGCTGCTCTCCAAGAACATCCGGCCCCTGCCAGCCGTGAAGGAAAAGGTGGAAAACGGGAAAACCATTCGCTACGACGAGTTTTCCGATATCGAGCTTCGCTACCGCAAACGCTATCTGGACCTGCTGCTCAACCCTTCCCACCGCGACGTCTTCATCTGCCGCGCGAAGATCATCACCGCCATCCGCGTCTTTCTGGACACCCGCGGCTTCACAGAAGTCGAAACCCCTGTGCTCCAGCCCCTCTACGGCGGCGCGAACGCCCGTCCCTTCGTTACCCACCACAACACGCTGGATACCGACCTCTATCTGCGGATCGCCACGGAACTATATCTCAAACGCCTGATCGTGGGCGGCTTCGAGAGCGTTTACGAACTCGGCAAGGATTTCCGGAACGAGGGCATGGACCGCGTCCACAACCCGGAATTCACCATGCTCGAGGTCTATGAGGCCTATTCTGACCTCGAGGGGATGATGAACCTCACCGAAAACCTCATCCGCCATCTGGCCATCGACGTCTTGAGCCAAAAGGAATTCGTTTTCCGCGGGCATAGCATCGACCTGTCCAAACCCTTCACCCGGGCCCCGATGACCGAGCTGGTGGCAGAATACGCCGGAATCGACCTGGCAGACATGGATTTGGGCAAAGCCACCGCCTTCTGCAGGGAACGGAAAATCGAAATCCCGCCCGGTTCCGGAGTGGGGAAACTGATTGCCCTCATCTATGAGGAATTTGTGGAGGAAAAGCTGGTCCAGCCGACTTTCGTGACCGATTTTCCCAAGGAAATCTCCCCCCTCGCCAAAGCCAAAGCCGACAATCCCCTGCTCGCTGACCGCTTTGAACTGATGATCGCCGGACACGAATTCGCCAACGCCTTCAGCGAGCTGAACGACCCCATCGACCAACGCGCCCGCCTCGAAGCCCAGGCCGCCCTCCGCGCCCTTGGCGACGAAGAGGCCCAAACCGTTGATGAGGACTTCCTCGAAGCCCTCGAATACGGGATGCCCCCAATGGGCGGACTCGGAATCGGGATCGACCGACTGGTGATGCTGCTCACCGAAAACGACTCCATCAAAGAGGTTATCCTCTTCCCCCAAATGAAGCCGGAATAAGCTCCGCCTTCCGCCCTCAGCCCCTTACCCTTCCGCGGTTTCAGCGGTAATTCTTTAACCCTTCCCCGTCCCCCGGGAACCGCAACTTCGTTTCCTGCTTAACCCCATTCCGCGCGCCACAGATCCGCCTCCCGCGGAGTTCCCGCATTTCAGGCGGGAGGATGGAGGGAAGCTAAGGGCAGGCAAACTTGAGACGGCTAAGAAGGCGTAAAGGTGGTTGGAAGAAAGCCTTCTAATATAGCCAGTTAGACTTATTCACAGAACCACTGGCAGCTTCAGCTTTTGTTCGGCGTTACCGGATGGTTGTCCTCATCCGTTTCCAGGATGTCCACGTTGTAGATGAAGTTGTAAGTACCGGCCTTTACGAGGTTTTTGAGCTTGTCGGCAATGAGCTCCATGGCGTCGATGTAGTCGATGGTGTTAAGCCCTCCAACGGGGTCGCAGGCCGCGTTTTGGATCTGTTTCATTATCTTGGCGCGGAGGCTGTGGTGCAGTTCATTGATGCGGCCTTCGAGCTCAATTATCTTAAAGGTGTAAACGGGCTTGAATTCCTCAATGTACTCGATGGAGAGGTCCAGCATCTCGATAACGCGGCTGTGAAAGTCGTCTATCATGGCCCGGAATTCCGGGGAGAGGCTGTCTTTTTGGGCAGGTATCTGGTAGTTGAGGATGCGGTTGACCTCCTCGGTGAAGTCGCCGATCTTTTCGATGTCGTTCACGCTGTGGAGGAGGGCGGGGATTTTTTGGATGATCGTCTGGGCGTTGGTGCGCTCGTTCACGGTCACCAGGTAGCGGGTGATTTCACGCTGGAGGTGGTCGATGGCACTTTCGATGCGGGATACGCGGATTTGCTTTTTGTAATTCTTGTCTCGGAAAGCTTCATAGGAAACGAAGAGGCCGAGGCGCACGAGGCGCAGCATTTCGCGCATTTCTTTGATGGATTGGTCGATGGCGAGCTGCGAATCGTGTATCAGATGGTAGTTCAGGTGTTTAGGTTCGCCCAAGGAGACCAGGTCCTCGGGGTCTTTGGGAATCATGCGTTCCGCCAGTTTGGCGAGGAGCCCGGCGAAAGGCAGCATCCAGAGAGTGTTCAGGACGTTGAAGAAGGTATGGGCGTTGGCGATATGGCGGCCCATGTTTTCCCCCAGATAAACGTTTCCGGGAGTGATGGCGTTGATGAAAACCTTGTAAATTCCCTGATAGGTGAGCGTGGCGATGACGACCGTTCCGATGATGTTGAACAAAGTGTGGACCAGGGCCACCCTTTTGGCAGTGTTGTTCGCCCCCAAGCCGGCTAGCCAGGCGGTGATCGTGGTACCGATGTTGTCGCCGTAAACCAGATACATGGCGCCCTCAAAGGAGATGAGGCCGTTGGTGGCCAGAACCATCACGATACCCACTGAAGCGGAGGAACTCTGGATGATCATGGTGAAGAGCGCTCCGGCCAGAATGGCCAGCAGAGGGTAATCCGCCGCCCGGGCTAGAATTTGCCTGGCAAAAGACGAATCCTTCAAGACCGCGACGGATGCTGACATCAGGTTCAGACCCACGAACAGGAGGCCGAAGCCCAGAATGATCAGGCTCCAGTGTTCCATTCTGCGGCTGCGCTTGAGGAAGGTTCCCACCACGCCGACGATCACGAAAGCCAGGGCGACGTCGCCGATGTTAAAGGCGATGAGCTGGGCGGTGACGGTGGTGCCGATATTGGCGCCCATCACCACTCCGACGGCCTGCTGCAGGGTCATTATCCCGGCGTTGACCAGGCCGATGAGCATCACGGTGGTGGCTGAACTGCTCTGGATGACGCCGGTGATGGCAACGCCCACCAGAACGCCTTTGAAGGGTGTGTTGGTGATCTTCTTGAGGATGCGGCGCATCTCGTTTCCGGCCACGGCCTGCAGGTTTTCGCTCATCATGTTCATACCGTAGATGAAGAGCGCGAGGCCGCCAACAAGGTTCAGGAAGTCAAGAAACGTCATGGCTGGAGGCTACTCCGATATAGATATTTGTGGACATGTTACGGGCAGGGGAAATCGGGCAGGGAGATTTCTCCGGCCCCAGAGAAGATAAAAACTCTGGATTGGCTTCAAAACCTGGCTCAATCCACCTTGAAGCGCAGGATCTGGTTCTTTTCCATCAGCGGCACGAGGATTTCATTGGTGGGCTTATGGTAATAGATGTCAGCCGGGGACTGGAGATCAGATTGCCAGATCAGAGTGCGGTTCTGTTCCTGGGGGATCATGAACAGGCATTTTTCGCCCCAGGAACTGTAATAGATGCGGCCCAGGTCGTCGATGGCGATGCCGTCCAAATCGTTGTAGAGGGTGTTTTTGAAAACGCTGAAAGACTGGGTGTTCACGTCCAGGGCCAGGATGGGCGATTCTTCGGTGAGACCAACGATGAACATCTGGCGGCGGGGGCCGTCATACACGATGCCGTTGGGTGCTTTCAGCAGGGGAGAACTAAGCTTGATGGTGAGATTGGTGCCAGGATCGAACACATGGACGCAATTGCCCTTGGTATCTGTAATGTAGAGTTTGCCAAGATGGTCCTTTTCAATGTCGTTGAGCATCTTAGCGCCTTTGATGGGGATGTTGGCTTTTTGTTCTCCGGTCTTGAGGTCCAGGGCCACGATGCTGGTGTCGTCGGTTACATATAGCAGTTCATCCACAACTTTGAGGCCGCGAGGGGCTTTGAGTCCCTTGGCGAAAACGGTGTAGCGTCCCTCTTCTTCGAGACTTAGGATTTTTCCGCTGCCGACGTTTGAGACCATGAAGGTTCCGGTTGAATCATTCCAGGCGATGCTTTCCGGTTTGTCCAGGCTGGCGGGCAGCAGATGCCGCAGCAGGATGAAAGCGGCTGCCAGCGCCAGGACGGCTATGATGAGGATGAGGATTATTTTGCGTTTACCGATGGCCATTTCTGCCTCCTAATCTTTTATTTTCCAGTCGCAGCCGCTTGGGGTATCGCGCAACTCCACACCCAATGAAGCCAGGTCGTCCCTGATCCGATCCGAAAGTTTCCAATCCTTGTTCTCGCGGGCTTCCCGGCGGTAAGTGAGCAGCAGTTCCACCAGTTGTCGGGAAAGGTCTGGCAAAGCCGTGTTCAGCTTTTCGGAAAGATCTGAGAAGAAGCCTAAAACCTCTCCCAGCCTTACCAGCATCAACGCTGCCTGCTCCCGCTGTGGCCTTGGCAGTTGCCCGTTTTTGCAGTGACGGACGAGGTCGAAGAGCACAGCGAGGGCTTTGGCGGTGTTCAGGTCGTCGTCCATAGCTTCCACGAAAGCCTGTTCAGAAGATTCATAACTGCCATCAGGGGCGGAGTTTATGCTCTTGAAATCGATGTCGCGAAGGGCAGCATAAAAGTTCTTCACCGCGCGTTCGGATTCCTCGATGATTTCGCGGTTGAAATCTATCGGGGAACGGTAGTGCTTCGAGAGGAAGAAGAAGCGAATAGCCTCGGCGCTGTGCCGAGCCAGGATGTCCCGCGCGGTGAAGAAATTATTGAGGCTCTTGCTCATCTTGTCGCCATCAACGTTCAGAAAACCATTGTGCATCCAGTATCTGGCCAGGGGTTTGCCGGTGAGGGCGAGGGCCTGGGCGAGTTCATTCTCGTGATGGGGGAAAATGAGGTCGGCGCCGCCGCCGTGGATGTCGAAGGTTTCGCCCAGATACTTCTGGCCCATCACCACGCATTCGGTGTGCCAGCCTGGCCGTCCTTCGCCCCAGGGGCTGTTCCAGACGGGCTCTCCGGGTTTTCCGGCCTTCCAAAGCGTGAAATCGGCTGGATTGCGTTTCTGGAGGTTTTCCAGCACTCTGGCGCCGGGAAGCTGTTCTTCTGTCTTTTTGCCGGAGAGCTGGCCATATTCAGGCAGAGAGGCGGTGTCGAAATAAACGTCGCCGTTCACCTCGTAGGCGTGGCCGCTTTTTTCCAGGGCGGCGATGGCGGCGATGATCTCCGGAAGCACTTCCGTGGCACGGGGCTGATGGGTCGGCCTGCGGATGCCGAGGGCTGCGCTGTCATCCAGAAAGGCCGTGGCATACTTGTCCGCGACCTCTTTGTAGGATACCCCCTCTTCAAGTGACTGGGCTATGATCTTGTCTTCGATGTCGGTGATGTTTTGCACGTAATCAACTTTGTAGCCGCGGAACTCGAAGTAGCGGCGGAGGACGTCAAAAGTGAGAAAGGCGCGGGCGTTGCCGATGTGGAAGTAGTTATAGACAGTTGGTCCGCAGACATACATTTTCACCTGGCCCGGAGTGATGGGAACAAATTCCTCCTTGGCGCGCTTGGCGGTGTTGTACAAAAGCATGGGCAAATCCTTATTTATAGATCACCAGGCATTCGGTGGCCTCGGCCTTGAGACCGTCGACGGAGGCGCGTACCTTCACGAAATAGGTGTTGTTGGCGAAACGGTCACCCCGTTTGTCCCGGCCATCCCAGGGAATGGCGTTGAAACCCTGGCATCCGCTGGTCTGGAAGCTGTGTATCTTTTTCCCGGTGACTGAGTAGATGTCGAAGGTGAGGTCGCAATCGCGGGAGAGCGTGAAAGTGAAGCTGGTGGAGCTTTGCATGGGGTTGGGGTAGATGAGGAAGCGTTCGATGGCCAGTTCGCCGCTTTCCTTCACGTTGAACTCAACGCTGGCCACGGCGGGTAGGTTAAAGTTGTCGAAAGCAATCAGTTGGAGGGTGTGGGGACCTTCGCTTAGCCCGGTCAGGGGGAAGGTGAGTAGGCCGGTGGTGTAGGAATCCAGGTCATAGATGAAATAATCCGTCACTGGCACAGGCTGGAGCGAGTTGTCCAGGATCAGCATTATATTGTGTCCAAAACTACCCGTGACATTGATCCCGTTGCTGTCCGAAATCCTGGCGTAAAGCGTGGTGTTGGTGCCAACGGTGTCGCCGGGGCGGAAATCGTAACTGCCAATATAGAGTTTTATTTCCGGCGCATCGGGATTTTCGGCTGTCACGGCATCGTCACTGAGGGCCAGGGGATGGTGGTAGCTCGTGTAGTCTTGTTTCTGGGCGGGATCCCAGACATAGGAAACTATGAAGCCATTGTTGCCTGGGGTCACATCGTCTGGAACGATGAATTCGGTCTGGTAGGCTCCTCCGGTCACAGTGGCGCTGCCGGAAAAAAGAGGGGCGCCGCGTTGGGTGACAAAGGTATGCCAGCCCAAGTCGTACTCCCTCTTGGTATTGAAGGCTTTGATCTCAAAAGTGCCGCTGACAGGCGAGGAAGCAAAAGATCCGGACACGATGGCCAGGTCCCTGGCGTGCAGGGTGTCTCCCTGTGCAGCCTGGCCAGACACGGTCATCAGACTATCGCGCACTGGCGGAACCACATTCAGCAGGGGATCCCCCATCAGCATGTAGGTGGCGTCGTTATCGTTGCTTTGCGTGTTGAGGACCTTGGCTATCATGATGGACTGGCCCAATGAGTTGCGCCCGTTGGTGAGTTTATCAAGCAAATGATTCATCATGGGGCCGTTGCTGGTAGGCGAGCTGCTGCGGCTGGCAGCAAATGAGGCTATGGCTCCGAGGTTGTCCATCATCACGGTTTTCTGTCCCAGGCTTTCAAAACCCCAGTAGTCGAAGTGGCAAACCGAGCAGGAGGATGCTACGAAGAAGGGGAGCCTGTCCTGATTGTTGAATCGGTCCATGTCCGCAGCGCCGTTGAAATAGTCTTCTGCGCCCAGTTTATCATAAGCGCCATGGCCGGTGTAGAGCCAGATCAGCCGGCCTTCGTTAATGGCGGCCATCATGTCATCTCTGGCCCCGGGTTTGTTCTGAAACTCGTCGTATTCGTATTCCCAGGCAAAGATCTTGTCGGTGAGGATGCTGGGATGGATATTATTCCCCGCTGCCTCTGTTTGGACGCTGTGGATGGTTTCGATAGTGGCGGAACTGTTGTAGAGGTCGTCAGCCAGCAGTACGGCGGAATTCCGCCACCAGCCGCCCTGGGGGTTGCGTACATAGTTTTCCCTATTCGATAGCATAATCGCCAGTTCGTTGGAATTGGTTACGGGATAGCGCCCAATCGTAAGTTCGGGATACAATGACTGGGTGAGCATCACAAAATAGTCGTCCGAAGCGATCGAACCACGCTGGAAGACGATAAGTTTGTTCTTTCCCTGGGCTTGCTTGGAATTGTTGCGCCAGTCGCTGGTGCCAAGGCCGATCAGGGTCACGGAGCTTATCTTGGGCGTGGGGTAGTTGTACCAAGCGTAGCGCAGGAACTGGCGCAGGGCCACGGGGTCAGGATGGCCGCCGTTGAACTGGTTGAAGATGTCGCTCTGCTTCACCACCAGACTGCGTTTGCCATAGTCCTGAAGATACATGTCCGCCAAGGACAGGGCCTGGGTTTGAAATTCGTCCGCCGTGATGATCACATTGTCATATTGAGACTGGATCCTGGCAAGATCGTTGGTTTCCACCAAACCAACGATCACGGGACTGTGGAGCTCATGATCATTACTGAGCCAGTATTTGGTATTGCTGAAGCCAGTGCTCACAAAGTAATTCTGTCCATCGGAACTCATGAGCGGCACCATTTTCACATCAGCCAGGCCATTTACCCGGTACACACGGGTGTCGGCGCTGCCGGAAAGGTTGTAGCGGATGGGGACCTCATAATTGAGGGCCATTTGGTTCACTAAATTCTGACCGCTGCCTTTATTAATGGTTCGGGTGTAGTCAACGGTGATCCAGTTCAGGAAAAGGTTGTCGGTGGAATTTCTCAGCACTCTTATCCGGACGGTGTTTTGGCCGCTGACGAAGCTGGAGACATTTTTGTAAAACAGATAATCTCCCAAGCCTCTCCATTTGAAGTTGGTGGAGCCCAGAGTATCCGCCTGCACGGGCACTCCGTTCACAAAGACATTGATATTGTGCCAGAGGGAGTCTATACTTGTATCTTCCTGGCGAATGATGAAACTAAGGGCCTGGTCAGCGGAGGGATCCAGGTCTGGCAACTGAAGCTCGAACTCGTACTCGGAATTGGAGTTGCCGAACATGCGGGTCATATACCAATCGAAGCCTATTATCTCACGGCGATGGGTTTCAGTTTCCAGGCGGGTCAATTCACGGGATTTGGAGGTCTGGGCATACCAGCTATGTTCCTGTGGCAAAGTTACCATTCGCAGAGGGTCTCCGCCGAATTCCCCGGCAAAGGTGAGCCAATAAACAGTGTTTCCGGAATATGGGTTGTAATATGTCTGGTTATTTTGCAGGCTGATGTTCTTTTCTGTGCCATCCCGGGTTGTGCCATAAAAAACGATGTAGTCCCAGGGGTCGAAGCTGCCGTCTTCTTCGCCAACAACGCGGATGGGCACCTCCACAAACTCGTTGCCGGGGTTGATGATCGTGAAGGGAAGCAGCTTGCCTCCGTTGCTGAAGAGGCGGAACGAACGGGGGTCGATATCCGCAAGTGGAAATCCCGTCAGTTGATCTGGGTCGATGCGGAACATTCCTTCGCGGTCTGTTTCCAGCCGAAACCAGTAATCCGCCCGGGAAAAATCAGAGTAAAAAACCGCGTTACTGGTCTGTTTTTGCCATTGGCGGGCTTGCCCGGGATTGATCAGGGTTTCACTGAACAAATCCAGTAGTTCGTCGCTCTGGGGCAGGCTCCGGTGGGATGTGTCGCCGGAAATGTCCACCCGGATGATGGCCTGATCGGTGACGGTGAGCCCGAAGCGCCCGTCGTAGGCAAAGGGGCGGATGTGCAGAGCGCAAAAATCCAAACCTCTGAAAGTGGAGACGGAGGTTGTAAGCAAGGATTTGGCGCCATTCAGATATAGGCTTTCATCGATTTTGTAAACATGCGAGGAGACGTCTTCGTTCTGCCTTACTTCCGGCACAGGCAACAACCGCTTGGAAAGTGTGGCCTGGCTCTGGCTGGAGCTGATCAGCACGGCGTTGACCTCGCCTCCGGGAGGAAGCGCAATCCGAGCTTCTTCCAGCGGCAGCAACGGAGCGCCGGAGCGGATGTCATAATCCATCCCGGCCACGTCCACCCGAAGCATATCATCCACTTCGCTCAGTTTATAGCTTTCCAACCGATACTCCAGCAGAATCTGGTTAGCTGAACGTTCCAGCACCCGTACGGAAGCAAAAGCTGAGCAGGCAATCAGCAGGAAAGCCAGTACGGCATAGAACTTATTCATTGTTCCTTCTTTCCCTGGAAGATTTTCTCCAGGGCAACGATCAGGCCGTAAAACAAGCCCATGAACAGGAAGATTCCACCCATCCCCTGCAGCAGGATCAACAGGGACTGTGTGAAGTTTTGCATCGTCGTGGCAAGCATTGCATAGGTCATCGGAGGCCTCTGAAACTTTTAATTGTGGTAGCTTCTACCATTGTTGATCATCAGCGCGCGGTAGATCTGTTCAACCAGAAGCAGCCGCGCCATCTGGTGCGTGAAAGTCAACGGTGACAGGCTCAGGCAAGCATTGGCCCGGGTTTTCAGGCTTTCGTGCGCGCCATACACTCCGCCGATCAGGAAAACGACCGACTTCTCTGAAGACAAGTTATTCAAAAACTCTGCAAATTCAAGCGAAGTTTTAGCTTCGCCACGTTCGTCCATCAGGACCAAGAAATCTTCCGGTGCAAGGCGTTTCAGGCACAGAGCGGCTTCCCTGGCTTTCACGGCGTCGGGGCTGCCGGCTGTTTTGAGGCTCACGTCAGCTATATCCGTCACCTCCAGTCTCACCATAGGGGCCAGCCGTTTCATGTATTCGGAGATTCCTTCCTTCAGCCAGCCTTCCTTGGTCTTGCCAACCTGAAGAACGCGCAGGATCACTTGTGCATGCAGGCCAGGGCCATCGCCATGCAGAGCATTTTTAGCTCACCGCGATCTGCCCGGGAGGGGATGAGGATGGGGGCTTTGGTGCCCACCACCACGTGCGCCACGCGAAATCCGCAATAGTAGGTGAGCATCTTACCGAAGACGTTTCCAGCCTCAATGTTAGGCACAACGAAGACATCCGCGACCCCGGCGACGGGGGATTCGATGCCCTTTATCCTGGCGGCGTTGATGTCCACCGCGATGTCGAAAGCGAGAGGGCCTTCCACGACACAGCCTGTGATCTGGTTCCGGGCATTCATCCTTGAGATGATGGCGGCGTCAAGCGTGGCCGGCATTTTGGGGTTAACCTTTTCCACAGCGGTGATCATCGCCACCTTTGGCAGTTCGGAACCCAGGCTTTGGGCCACCTGGACAGCGTTTTTCACGATCGTCACCTTCTCCTTGAGGTCCGGGACCAGGTTAACCCCGCCGTCGGTGAGCAGTTTCAGGCCTTCGGGATGTTCGTAGGCTAGAACGTCAGAGATCACGTCGCTCACGCGCAAGCCGTTTTCCTTGTCCAGAACAGCCCTAAGAAGCTGGCCGGAGTCAGTCTTGCCTTTCAGGATAATGTCGCCTTTGCCTTCCCGGGCAAGCTGGACGCTCACTTTGGCGGCTTTCACCAGGTCGGGGCCGATATCCACGATCTCAAAGGAGTTAGTGTGCTGGGGCGCCATCTTTTCCAGCAGGGCCAGGATTTTGGGTTTGTCGCCCACCAGCAGGCAGTCGGCCAGGTCTTCCTGTTTGGCCAGAATTGCCGCGTCGAGAACGGATTCCGTTTGCGCGGCTGAAATGATCACGGTGCCGCGCCGGCTGGCTTTCACGGCGCTCACCATTTCGTCGAAGTTCTTATACATGTCTGTTCTCCGCTACCCGAGACAGGCTCAGGTGCTGTATTTTTCTATAAATTCGTCCACCAGGGCATCCTCCTCTGGCTTGAGGTCGGATAGAATTTTCTTCAGCGCTTCTTTCTGGATTTGGCGCACCCTTTCCCGCGAAAGCCCCATCTTTTCAGCGATCCGGGCAAAGTTCTGGGTTTCCTGCCCGGCGTTCAGGCCATAATAAGTGCGGATGATGTCAGCTTCGCGCTGGTCCAGCTTTTCGATGGCCCGGTTGATCTTATGCTGCAGGCGTTCGCGGTGATAAATCTGCTGAGGGTCGACCAAATCGTCGTCCGCGATCATGTCGCGGGTGGTAAATTCCTGGAAATCACCGTAGGAGATAAGTTCGTCGTATGAGGTCGTTTCGACCATCTGGTCTTGAAGCTGTTCGATGGATTTCTCCGTGATGTTCATCTTTTCGCTCAGTTCCTCATTGGATGGCTTGAGCCCGGTCTCGGCGTACATACGGTCCCGAGTGGCTTTCACCCGGTGGACGGAGCTTGATTTGCCCAGAGGCACGCGAATAAGGGAGCTTTTTTCCGAAACAGCCAGCATGATGCGCTGTTTTATCCACCAGATGGCGTAGGATATTAGTTTGATGTCTTTTTCCGGATCGAATTTCTCGATCGCTTTCAGCAGGCCGATGTTGCCTTCGCTGATCAGTTCGGAAAGGGAAAGGCCCCTGTTTTGGTAGCGGGCGGCTATCTTGACTACGAACTTGAGGTTCGCCTGCACCAACTGGTTTATGGCATCCTGGTCACCGGCTTTGGCCCGGACGCCCAGTTCGTATTCCTCTTCGCGGCTCAGGGCCTTAAACTTGGATATTTCCTTCAGGTAATTTTGCAGCGCCTGGTCCGCAAAAACATTTTCCCGGTTCATTAGGACCCGTTTGCCTTAAACATTATAACGGCAACACCTTGCGGGGATTTAGAGCCGTCCCCTTGACACGGTATTCAAAGTGCAGATGGGGGCCGGTGGAATTTCCGGTGGAGCCCATTCTGGCGATTTGCTGACCCTGGCTCACGTGGTCGCCCACGTTCACCAAGTTCTTTTCGTTGTGGGCGTAAACCGTCATCACAAAGTTCGGATGCTCGATCAGGACAACATTCCCGTAGCCGCGCTGAGTCCCGGAATAGACAACCACTCCGTCCAAAACCGCGTAGATCGGCGTTCCGGATTTGTTGGCGATGTCGATGCCCTTGTGGGGACGGCCACGGCGCATGCCAAATTCCGAGGTTACCCTGCCATTGGTTGGCATGATGCAATCAGTGCGGACCTTAGAGGTTGAGCCGGAGGCCTGGTCGGCAGGCGGAGTTCCGGTCAACCAGAGTTTCTGGCCCACGCTGATGTCGTTGGAAGAGAGGTTGTTGCGGGCTTTGATGTCGTCCACGGTGGTTCCGTGGGCCTTGGCGATGCTGAACAGGGTGTCTTTTCTCTTCACCACGTAAACCTGATCCAGCAGCAGTGTGTCGGCCGGGGCAGGCGTCGCGGCCTGGATTGTGGCTCCCTGTTCCGCCGGCTTCTCCTCCGCGGGGTTAAAACTTGCCGGGTCCTTGATGATAAGGCGATCACCCGGTTTTATCGGCGGGTTTTCAGCTGGAAGGTTGTTCCAGCGTAGAAAATCACTTGGTGTCAGTTTGTGGTTTACGGCTATGCGGAAAGCTGTTTCGCCCGCCTGCACAGTGTAGTAGTAATCGTCCGGAAGGTTGAGTTTGCTATGGTCGGGCGGTTCCGCTGGCGGCGGAGAAGGAGAGGTTTCTGTCTGGGCGGGCTTGACGGGGGGAGTTTTGAAATCCGGTTTGACGGGCTCAGCTTTTTTAATCTTCAAAACCTGCCCCACACCGATATTGTTGCTGGTAAGGCCGTTCAATTCCCAAATCTCTTCGATAGACACCTGGTATTTCTTGCTCAGCGAGTAAAGAGTGTCACCTTTTTGCACCTTATGGGTGACCATCTCCGCCGCCAACCAAACCGGCAGCAGTAAGGCCAACACCACAATGGACAGCTTCCATGCAGGCCCGCGGCGATGGCACGGACCGCCTGTCCCGCTTCGGGTCTTTTTATCGTATCGTAAAATCATCGTAAACAACCGTTTCGTCTTGTTCCCTGATGCGCAGCTCGCGCACATCAACAAACCTGTTGCCGGCACGCAGCAGCTCGCAGAATAGCTCAAGCTTGTCCCTGTCCCCGGTGGCTTCGATCAGCACGCTGCCGTCACCCTGGTTGCGAACCCAGCCAGTGAGCGAGCACCGCAGAGCGCAAGTCCGCGCGAATCTGCGGAAACCGACGAATTGGACGCGCCCCGTGGCTCGTAGTTCCCAAGTAAGCATATTCTACTCCATTTAAGGAAAAAAACTTTGTATTTCAACTGGGGATATTTGTCAAGGATTCGTTTTTAGGTTTTTGGCAGTTCCGTTTAGCAATGGTTGTTGCCCACTTTCTGTAGGTTTGGGCTTGGAAGTCAGTTGATTACCTGATGGTTCCGTCCTTAGCCCCATCCTGTCCGCCTATTTTGGGCCTCCCGCACACCTCCCGTCTGGAATGCGGGAGCCTTGAGGGAGGCAGGCAAGGGGCGAATGTGATGGGGCTAAGGACGGATCAGGTTTTTGGGAAGCGGGCTTATTCCGGCTTAGGGAATTTATCAGGCTTGCGCCGGAAATGGGATCAGGATGTCGGAAGAGTTTGCCTGAAAGGGAGCTTAGACCTCTTCCGCGTCCTGGCCGTAGATTTGTTTGAAGCGGGCGTTGTCTATCTCGACGGGCAGGCCCTCATAAACCTTTAGCCCGTCCTTGAGTGCGACAACGCGGTTGCCGTAGCGGCGGGCGAGGGAAAGGAAATGCAGCGAGCAGAGCACGGAGATGCCTTCGGAATTGATTTCAGCCAGATATTGCATGATGGAATCAGCGGTGGCGGGATCGAGGCTGGCAACGGGTTCGTCAGCCAGGACAATAGCCGGATTTTGCATCAGGGCCCGGGCGATGGCCACCCTTTGCTGCTGGCCGCCGGAGAGGCTTTTCACCTGCCGCTTGGCATATTTTTTCAAGCCCACCCGGTCCAGATTATGGTAGGCCGCGTCGATTTCCGAGGCGCTGTATTTGTCCAGCAAGCCGTGATATCCCAGCCGCCCCGTGAGCACATTGGTGAGCACGCTGAGGTTTTTTACAAGGTTGAACTGCTGAAAGACCATGGCGATGCTGCGGCGGTATCTTCGCAACTGAGTTGGTGACAGGGCGCGCACCGATTTTCCTTCGTAGAGGACGTCGCCCCCATCCGGCTCTATCAGCCTGTTTATGCAGCGCAGGAGGGTTGACTTGCCGCTGCCGGAGAGGCCCAGCAGGATGATGAAATCACCCTTTTGGACATCGAAGCTGACTTTGTCCAAAGCCCAGACCTTGTGGTCATAGGTTTTGCGAAGGTCTTTTATCTCGAGCTGAGCCATCCCGCCTCAGTCTTTGAGAAACTGCCTGGGGTCTTTGTCTAGCGCTTTAAGGGTCTGGCGCACAATGTCATAATCGGCATCGGTGGCGCGGGTTAGGCCGTCTATATCGTAAAGCTCTTTCATGATGGCCTGTCCGTCCTTGGTGCCGGCGAATTTCTCCAAAGCTTGCACCAGCTTTGTTTTCACCTCGTCAGGCATGCCTCGCCGGAAAGTGACTGTGTCGTTGGGAATGGAATCGGTGAGAGCCACTATTTTCAGCTTGGAAAAGACATCAGGATAGGTCTCCAGCAACTTTTCCCTGGCATCCATTGGTTTGCCGCTGGCATCTGGGGGCGACCAGTAGGTGCAGGCTGCGTCCGCTGTCCCGTTGTAAACTGCTGTGATTGCTTGCGGATGGCCTCCTGCGAGGGTGTATCTGGCTGGATTGATGCCCTGCTGTTTAAGAATGGCGGAAGGATAGATGTAGCCGGAGGTTGAAGCCGCGTCGGTGTATGCCACCACCTTTCCCTCGATTTGGCTCAGGCTGTCGATGCCGCTGTCGGCGCGGGCCACGAATTGCCCACAATATTTGTTCAGACCGTTGCGGATTGTCATGAACTGCACTTCAGCCTCGTATTTTTCCTCAGCCAACACGTAGGCGAAAGTTGGCAGCCAGGCCACATCGGCCTGATAGGCGCCGATGGCTTCCACCACGGCAGCATAACTGGTGGGCACGGCCACTTTGAATTTGTATCCGGTTTCCTGTTCCAGCCAGGCGGCGATGGCCTCTCCGCTGGTGACCACGGTGGAGGCTTCCATCGAGGGAACGAAATACATCTTGATCGGATTCTTCTTTGAACCGAGTTCAAGATTCGCCTTTTCCAGTTTGTCGGCTTCACTCATGCAGGAAGCCAGCAACAGGATGAGTGCCAAAACTATCAGTGCAGCTTGTTTCATAGGTTATTCTCCCGTTTTTGAGGTCGGATTGTTATGATTGTGTTATTGGTCAGATCCATTCCCAATCCTCGAAATACTGGTCCACCACTAGCAGTGGCCGGCCCAAGAGGTCACGGAATTCGATCTGGGAAACGTCGTCCAGGGTAATCCCGTCATGGTTGAAAATATTGGAAGGCACGATCAGGCCTTCGTTTCCGGTTGCATTGTGTTGTTCCAGAATGTCCTTCGCCGCGAGCAGACCGCTCACGCTAACCTGGCCTCCCAACCAGTTGTTGGCTATGGCTTTCACCCGCACAGAGGCTTTTTCCAGCTTTGGTTCCAGCCTGCTGGCCAGTTCTTTGATTGTGGATTCTGCCGAACGCGAGGTCAGCATCACTAAAGGCATCCCGGCTTTGTCCAGCTCTTTGATTAAGGCACTGCGGCGCCTGCGGAAATTCATCCTGCTGAGGCGGAGCATGCCGATCCCGTTTTCCAACTGGGGAAAATCCCCATAATAATGTTCGTCCGGAACAGACAGGCCTGCCATGACGTAAAGCTCGTCCGCGGCTTGGACTGGCTGGCCCTGCTGCCTGAAAGAATCGATGATGGTGATGGTTTCCGCCGCGAGCTCCGCTGTGAAGGGCTTAAGTTCTGTAAGGTTTTCCCGGAAACCGGTTAGGCCAACTGGCACCACTCCGATGGACAAAACATTCACGGAACCAGCCAGCAGATCGCTGAGAGTGGCGCGGAGCCGGTCTCCACAGTTGTATTGCGGCACACAGACTATTTGGAGGTGAAAGTCGATTCCCTGGCCGGAAAGGTAACGCAGGGTTTGAAGCAGGTCAAAATCAGTCCGGTAGCGCATCAGCTTCTTCCGAAGCATGGGATCGGTGCTATGCACGGAGACATAGAGCGGGCTGATATGCTGATTCACAATGCGTTTGAGCTGAGTGGGGCTCAGGTTGTTCAGCGTGATGTAATTCCCGAATACGTAGGAAAAGAGATAGTCGTCATCTTTTTGATAGAGGGTGGGGCGCAATCCGGACGGCAACTGGTCGATGAAGCAAAAAACGCAGCTGTTGGCGCAGGAAGCAACTTCGTGGGGTTCTGGCTCAATGCCCAGGGGCTTGTTCGGCTGGCGCAGCAAGGTGAGAATTCTACAGTTACTGTCTGAACCCTTCAGTTCAAACTCAAGCTGGTAATCGTTGCCGTAATACTCAAGGTCGAAAAAGTCGTTGATGGGCATGGCGTTGATGCTGAGAATGGTATCGCCGTCCTTGATCCCGGCTTTGGCGGCTGGGCTGCGGGGTTGGACTTTCATCACTTTCAGCGGCATGGATGCTTCAATTGGTCTTGAGAACCCTGTCGTAGCTGTATTTGAAGCGCTTGATGCCTTCAAAGATGGTGCGGGACATGCGTTCCTGATACTGTTTGTTGGCCAGTGCAGCTTCCTCGTTGAGGTTTGAGATGAATCCCATCTCGATCAGGATGGCGGGCATGAAGGCTCCTCGTAAAACGTAAAAGCTGGCTTGTTTCACGCCCCGGTCCTGGCCTTGCACTCCTGAAACCATGTTGCGCTGGACCAGGGTTGCCAGTTCGTTGCTGTATTCCTGATATGTGGTCTGGCTCAGGTCGCTGAGGATGAAGTCAAGCGCGTCGTACTTTTTCTTTGCCCCGGCTCCTTCGTAAAGCTCAACCACGTCGTTTTCCAGAGCTTCCTCGGCCCGTGAATCGGAAGTGGAAGAGGTTGAAAGATAGTATGTTTCGAGGCCTTTTGCGCTGCGGTTTTTGGAGGCGTTGGTGTGCAGGCTCACAAACAGGTCGGCCTTTTTGTCCATGGCAAATTTGGTTCGCCCTGAAAGGGGAATGAAGCGGTCATCGGAGCGGGTCATCAGCACCTCCACACCCAGCTCTTTTTCCAGCATCGATTTCAGCATGAGGCCCACGTTCAGGTTAATGTCCTTTTCTCGGGTCCCGTTTTTCCCCACCGCGCCGGGGTCTTTACCGCCATGGCCAGGGTCAAGCACGATGCGGACCACGCCTTTGTCCACTGGGCGGGGTATGTGTAACACCTTGTCTTTGAGATAGATATCCTTTGGGAAGTGAAGCGGCAGGTTCTGCAGGAAGAAGGTTTCCGGAAGATAGTATTCAGCACCCATCTGCAAAAAGGGGTACTGCATGTTGAACACACCCTCTGCAAAACTGTAATAAGGCGAGTTGGTGATGAAAGTGAACTGCTGGCCATTGTACCAGATGTTTATACGGTGGTCGTTATACTCGCTGTATTCAACCCTGATCATGGATTGGAGCAGCGTGTTCATCTTTTCCAGCGCCACGTAGGAACGGTTTTCCAGGGTTTGAGTGGGCAGTTTTTTGGGAATCTTGGCAGGCATGTAGAGCAGATTGATGTCGGCGCCAAGAAAAGAGGCCCAACATGAGAGCAGGATCATGCCCAGAAGCATGGCTTTGAATCTATTTGGCATTATGTGTTTTTCCGTGAAAATGGGTGATGGGTTCATCTGGTCCGGATTTTTCCGGTGAAAAAGCCGGGGTCCAGTCTGGTGAGGGGTCGAGTTCCTGAGCGTAAACATCGGTAAAACCAAGGTTCATGGCCAGATCCAGCGACTCGGCGTATTCCTCGGGATGAAGACCGCGGGCCAGTTCGGGGATGTTTTGAGCCGCGGCTGTAGGATAGTATTGGGCCATCAGACTGAGGGAAACACCCTCGCCCAGGGTTTCGCGCAGGGTGTAGAGCAGGTCACGCGTGCCGGCCAGACGGTTGGGCAGCACCAGATGCCGCACCAGAAGCCCGCGAAGGGCCAATCCGCTATTGGATATCACAAGCTTACCTACCTGGCTCTGCATTACTTGCACGGCTTTCAAGGATATGGCTGGATAATCCCTTGCTTGGGAGTATGTTAGGGAATAGGCTGGATGCGCGTATTTGAGGTCAGGCAAATAGATGTCCACCAGCCCGGCCAGGGTTTGAAGGGATTCGACGGTTTCATAAGCGTTGCTGTTCCAAACCACTGGGATAGAGAGGCCTCCGGCCCGAGCCAGCTTTATCGCTGTAGCAAGCTGAGGTGTGTATTGCGTTGGTGAGACCAGATTTACATTGTGGGCTCCGGCTTTCTGCAAACGTAGCATCATCCCGGCGCAATCCTCTTCGCTGATCTCACTGCCCCAGCCCAGATGTGATATCTGGTGGTTCTGACAAAAAACGCAGCGAAGGTTGCAATAGGAAAGGAAAATGGTGCCGCTGCCTCCGGTGCCGCTGAGAACAGGTTCCTCGCCGTGATGCAGGTGCGCGCTGTTTACCTTGATTGATGCTCCCGCTCCGCAGAATCCTGTGCCTTCGTAACGGTTCACGCCACAGTTTTGGGGGCAGACCCGGCAATGGAGCAATTCGGGAAGGCTGGATTTCATTCTTCTCTTAGGCTAAATGCTTGGGGCAGGAGGGATTCCAGGTCGCTGCTGATGCTGCCAAGGCGATTGGCATAGAGGATTTGCAGGCGGGGGCTGAATTCCGCCAAAACCTGACGGCAAGCACCGCAGGGAGGGAACATCTCATCAGAATCCACATAGATGGCAATGGCAAGGAAATCCCGCTTGCCTTGATTCACAGCGGCGAAGAGGGCATTGCGCTCGGCGCAGATGGTCAGGGAATAAGATGAATTTTCCACGTTGCAGCCTGTGACCACGCTGCCATCAGCGCAGAGTAGAGCGGCCCCCACCCGGAACCCGGAATAAGGCGCGTAAGCCTTTTCCATCGCGGCCTGGGCCTGCTCCAGTAAAGCGTCAAGATCAATGCTCATGCATTCCCCAACAGCGCCAGAATGAGGCCGCCGGCGATCACAGAACCGATCTGGCCGCCCACGTTGACGCTCACAGCCGGCATCAGCAGGAAGTTGAAGGGGTCTTCTTTTTGCCCCATCTGATGGATAACCCTCGCGGACATCGGAAAGGCCGATATCCCGCAGGCTCCGATCATCGGGTTTATCTTGTTCTTGCGGAAAAGGTTAATGAATTTTGCGAAGAGCACTCCGCCGGCGGTATCGAAAATGAAGGCCACCAGCCCAAGTATGAATATCAGAAGGGTTTGCGGCCTCAGGAAAGCCTCTCCGCGCATCGTGGAGGCGATGCTGATGCCCAGAAAGATCGTCACCAAGTTGGCCAGTTCATTCTGCGCTGATTTGGACAGACTTTCCAGCACGCCGCATTCGCGGATCAGGTTACCGAACATCAAAAAGCCGATCAGCGCCGCTGAAGCCGGCACAAAAATCCCGGCGATCAGCGTGATGGCGATGGGGAAGATGATTTTCACCACTTTGGGAACTTCCCCGGCCTGGTAGTCCATGCGGATCTTGCGTTCTTCCTTGGAGGTAAGCAGTTTGATCACAGGCGGTTGGATGATGGGCACCAAAGCCATGTAGGAATAGGCAGCCACGGAAATCGCCGGCAGCAGGTCCTGCGCGAAACGGTTGGCCACGTAAATCGAGGTGGGGCCGTCAGCCGCGCCGATGATGCCGATCGCGCCAGCCTGTTTCAGGCTGAAGCCAAGCAGGGTGGCAGCGGAAAAGGTCACGAAGATGCCTAGTTGAGCCGCCGCGCCGAAAAGCAGCATGAAAGGGTTTTTGAGCAGGGGCGTGAAGTCTATCATGGCGCCGATGCCGATGAAGATCAGCAGCGGGAAAAGCTCTGTGGCGATGCCTGCATTGAACAGGATCTGCAGCGGTCCGTGCTCTCCCACAGCCGCGGAGAAGGGTATATTCGTGAGAATGGTCCCAAACCCGATTGGCAGCAGCAGGGTCGGCTCATATTTTTTCGCGATGGCCAGCCAGATCAGCACCAAGCCGATCAGGATCATCACCGCCTGTTGCCACTGGAAGGCCAGGATTCCACCAAATAATGCTTGCATCAATAACTCCAGATATTTTCACTCAAAAATCCATAAATTCCGGCGCTGTCCTCTTTGTCAATGAATATATCCGTCCATACGCTCTCGCGGTCAGTTTGGCTCCTTCGATGAGTATTACCGGCAGATGTTACTTTTCCTGCTCATTCTTCGTAACCTTCCGTCGGTTACACCCTGAGCGCCCGCGTCCATCCCTCTCCCACGCCTCTCGCATGATACCCGCATCAAATGCGGGCATTGTGCGGGAGGCGCTTCCGGAACACAGGGCAAGGCCTTAACGGCCAGACGGCGTCGCTTCTCCCTGATTATACGCTGGAGTCGAGCAAGTGACAAGCATCGACGGCAGCAGTGGATGATTTCCACAACATATCCTGTCGTCCGTGCTCACTTCGTTCGCTGGACGCCAGGATGTCCGCGGATTGTTTCTACCTGGCTTGAAAGAGGGTCGAAAAAAACGGGCTGCCGGCTTGGCGGCTGGCAGCCCGCATATTGCATCAGACGGTGTTCAGAGTATTGCGGATACTTTGAAGAAATGTCTGTTTTCAGTGAAGTAATCAGCCGGAATCCGCCAGACATTGGCTTCTGATCCGGTGCCGAAGGTTCCCGCGTTAGTGATCAGCCCATAGCTACCGAAGGGGTCGGAACATCCATAAACAACATAGGATTGAGCGCCCGAAACCGGCGTAATTGTTAGCTTGAGGTAAGCCCCTTCCAGCGCGATGGTGGTTGTTCCTTCCACATGGGCGTGGATGATAACAGCGTTGCTGGTAACAGGATAATCCACGCTGATCTCTGAGGCAGCAATGGTTACTGAGAAAGCCGGATAATTGACGTCGAAATCCGCTCCGGTGTAAGCCAGCGTGATGGTTGCCGTGGTCGAATTGACGTAACTGACGCTTTGTACGCTTAGCCCCATTGGAGCGTTGTTTAGGGTGAAATTGGCAGCAATCAGCACGTTGTCGTGGAAAGTGGAATCGGAAAGTGTCAAAGTGATGATCGCTCCATCGAGATTCACCTCTTCCAGGGTTTGTGAGGGCGTTATGGTCGCAGTCGCGGTCACAGGGCTTTCCAGCACAACTTGCATATAGGGTGACCACATCCCGTAGTCGTCCTCAAAATAGCTGCGGAGCCTGTAATAATATGTCCCGCCAGCGTTTAGGCCGGTGATTGCTTTGGAGGTGGACAGGTTCACGTTCAAGTTGGAGTAACCGCTAACGATATTGGTAAAGAGGCTGTCCGTTGCAACCTGCAGATAGTATTTGGTGGCGGTGATGGGAACACTCCAGTTGGCTGTGAAACCGTTGGCGGTGATGTCGGAATTGAACAGCGGACAGGGCGCCCAAATCCTGGCAGCGTAACCGGGCATGTCTATGAAGGGATTGCGGTTGCCCTGACGCTCCGCGATCCTGTTGTTGCGGCGGATTTCCCAGGCGTCGGGAGGATCGGAAACATGCCATTGCAGCAGAGTTGCCAGCTTTCCATAATAGGGAAGGTTTTGACTTTGGTCGGTATAAACATGGTCAACCAATTCCAGATCATAGGAGGTGTCCGTTCCCTCATAACGCACAGCCATATACATGATTATGCGGGCCACGTCACCCTTGTCTTCCGGACGGGGTTCCCAAGTGTTGTAGGTCTGGTAACAGCCTGTGGCACCGGAATATCCGGGCGGGGGAGAGTCATCGGTTACTGCCGTTCCGCCATTGTCGAAGTCTTTGTTGCTCTTGGAGGAATTTACCGTTGCATCGCAGGGACGGAGATGGTGCAAGTCTGTTCCGGCGGGGGCTGTGTCGCCAAAACCTCCGTGGCTCTTGCTCCAGGTATGTTCCTTGTTCCAGTCGGTGGCATCGCTTCCATAGGAATCGCCATCGATGCTCCAGCCGGTGTAGAGCTCGATCACCTTGTTGGAATTGTTGGGATCCTGGTCAGTGTACTTGAGTTGATTTGTTGTGGATGTATAGGAATATTGGGTGGTGTGAGTGGTACGCAAAAGGTCGTGCAGCAATCCTTTGATCGTGGTGCCGTAGCCGTATATGTTTGCGTAGTAACCACTGCCCGCCGACGAGGTGGTGGTTATCGATTTGGGGTTGTTTGTGGCGGTGGAGCTGAGGTATTTGGTGTCGATGCCATTGCCGTTGTATTCGTAAACCCGGAACCAGTAGACTGTGTTTGGGTTGAGGTTGGTGACCATAACTCCGTTGTAGGGTTCGCCTTCGATGTATTCGGTGGCGCCGTTGAAAACCACCTGTTCGCCGGAGCCCAGGTAATATGAGTTGGCATGGTAGGTAAATCCGTCCACGGGGTTACTGAAGCTGTTGGCTGTGTTGACCTTGACCAGGCGGTAAGTTCCGTTGCCGGGGGTCCATTCCGCCGTGATGGAGGTGTAGGCTGGATATCCGGTGATGTTTGAGGCTTGAACCGTAGGCGTGGTAATGATTTCACTGGTTACCCGACCGGATACGTAAAGATTGACGTCAGTAGCTCCAGGGCTGGAATGGACTATGTTTCCGCTCCAGGAACCCGGGGTGCCTGTCAGCCTCACATAGACATTTCCGCTGAAGGAGGATGATACATTGGCACTGCCGGTTAGATAGCTGCTCCCTCCGTTGGTGGAAAGTTCGAATCCGGCTGGGATGGAGATGCTGATGTTTCCAGTTAAGTTGGCTGAGGAAAGATGGTAATGCTGCGCGGCGGAAGGAACACCCTCGGTTGAACTGAACTGGTCGAAAGTGTGGTTTGCATAGATCATCGGCGTTGTGCTGGAAGTGGTGGTTACGTCGATTTCATTGGAATTGGCGCTGGTCCCGTGCAGGTTGACTGCCCGCACCCGGTAATGATAATCTGTGTTCTCGTTCAGGCCGGTCACCAGATAACTTGTGACGCTGCTTACATCGAGGTTCTGGTAACCAGGAACGTAGCTGATGGCCTTGCTGCCATAGGTGTGGGAACCAAGATAGGTAAAGGTGTCTTGACTGTAGCTGTCCCACTCCGTGGCTAGGGTTGGGAATCCTGATGCTGGGTTGGAGGTAACTCCACCGGATACGGAGCTTTTACGCACCAAAGTTTTTTCAACCGTAACATAAGGATCTGTGCCCCAATAACTCGGGTTTGTTGGCCTCTCACCAATGCAGCCAAAGATGTCAGAGTAGGAAGCAGTGGTTTCGTTCCATAATGCTAGAGCATCATCACCATTGTAATTAGTAACGGCAGATGTAGTGTCAGCGACTGCTATAATGGTTGAGCTGGCTTGGGAGTTGGCAATCACGTATACATCATTGTTAGCTAGGGTTCCTGACAGCGCTAGGGTGTTTGTTGGCGTAGATGCACCATTTGAATAAAGATATACGGTGTAATTGCTCAGGTCAACCTCAGCACCTGTGCCGTTGTATATTTCGATTGCTTTGTTGTTACTTGTTCCTTCAATATACTCCGAAAAGAAGAGGTCACTGATATCCGATCCTGTATAAACATCAAGCCTGTAACTGCTGGCGTAAGGGACAGTGTTCCAGTTGGCGGTGAAACTCGAAGGTCCAACAGAGGTAGCTGAGGTGGCTATCGGTGCTTCAGGAGCCGCGCCGGAACTTACAGAACCGCTGCAGGTTACATACGCCGTGGCAGCGCCTTGAGAGCTTACGCTGATGTTTTCAGCGTTGTAAGTTCCCGTTTCCAATCCTGCTTTCAATCTCACATAGATTGTGGTGGGGGGAATATCTCCTCTGGTCGGAGATACAGTCAAACTGGGACCAAATCCGCTGCTAGAGGTGGCGGAAATCTCATAATGGGCTGGAGCCAAGACGCTTATATCTGAAACAATATTAACTCCGCTGACCGTGAAGCTTTGCTCTTCAGAAGGTCCCAAGCCTGCCATATAAGAAAAACCGCTCAGGGCCGAGGGATAGACATAAACGGCGGAATTTGGCGTGACTTGAACGGTGATGTTGTCGAAAAAGGCGGTCTGGTTGGCCGATGTGGAGCCCTGCCAGTATGCGCCCAGATATTCAAGCGCGACTGAAGTGTAGGTTGCGTCAATAGCGGTTCCCTGTGAAACCAATGTGCCGGATTTGGGGTCGGCAAAACCGGATGTTCCGTCATTACGAAGGAACATTTCCCAAGTGTTGGTGTCAGGGTCGTAGGTGACTTTTACGCTCAGGCATTCATTGCCAAAATCAGTCAGTCCTGAAGTGTTGCTGACGATGAGGTTAGTTAGGGAATTGATGCCGGCGCTATATTTTACCAGCCTGAGTGGGTCGGTCGAGCCGGTTTGCCCCAGGGCCAGGGCGTAGCCGGTACCGCTATTATTGGCGGTGGTGGAGGTGCCTGCCAAGATGAAGGCCACACCATAGTTTCCGCTGCCAAAACCTGACGGGTCAGTTCGGATTTGCCTAAGGTTCACGTACCAGGTCACCAGGCCGTCAATACTGCTCAGAGTTGTGTTGTAGGGAGCAGAAAACCCTGAAGTGGGAGCATGGGCAAAGACCCAGCCTGCAGCATTGGTTGTTCCACTGGCGTCGTTGGTTAGTTCCAGTTGGGCCGGATTGCTGTTGCGACGGGCGCCCCAGTCAACTCCAGAACGGTTCACGGACCAGGCGCTGGAGCCGATCGGGCCGCCGGTGGTCCAACCGGTGTTTTGATTATCGGAAAAATCGTCAGAAAAAACGGTGATTTGCGCGAATCCCGCGGAAATTGACAGGGCGAGGAACAGAAGTAGCAATAACTGTTTCATGTAATCTCCAAAACCAAGGCGATCCTTGCCTTTTGGCAGAGAATCAGCTCCCGGGTCTGCTATGTAATTATCCCTCAAATGCTTGTATATGGAATCGGTTAGTTTTTGGCAGTCTGAGGGGATACAAACCATAATGCAATTATGGTTCCACAATTGCATCTGATTCTGGGTAAAGGGACATTTGTGGAATATAATACACAGGTTGCAAGCAAAATGGAAATTTAGTGCTTGACATTATTGCTGCCGGCACATAGTTTGGAATCGAATGGGAGAAACTTAATTTAATTGAGGTAAACATGAGTAAAATATCCAAAACTCTTCTTATTACACTGTTGCTGCTGGCTCTAATGCCGGCGATCCATGCTTTTGAAAGCACCCTCACAATAGAAGGGGGAGTTGGCATTCCATTAGATGACATCGAGGGAACCAACAAAATGAAAGGCGCCTGGGCGCTCAGTTGGGATGCCTGGATGATCAAAGACTGGCTGGGCGTAGGTATCAGCCCATGGTTCGCCAATGTCGAAGTTGAGGGTGACGATCCCAACGAATCCTATTTTTCCTCTCTGGAAGGAATCAATCTGTATCTGAAGCTGCGCCCCACCAAGGCAGGCGCGCTTAACTTTCAGGAAAAGGCCCTCGTAAGGCGCATTTCTCCGTTCGTGGCCCTGGGCGGAGGCTGGTCCACCCACGGCAGCAGAGACGAAAATGGCGTTGGCAGCAATCCCAGCGTTCCGGCAGGCTTCAGGGGCCATTTCACCCTGCCCCACGCCGCGGCCGGCATTTCCTTCCTCTCCAAGTGGAACACCACTCTGGACCTGGGAGTCAAATACGACCTTTTCACAAAGGACAACATTGACCTTACCGATAATGCGGGCAACCATTTTGAAAATGACGCCCTGCTCACGCCCTACGTTGGCCTCGGCATCCATTTTGGCACCCCGATCGCCGTTCCGGAACTGATCTATGACGGCAAGCTGGACGCATTCAGCACCGTGGTGGGAACTCCTTCCGCCGCCCAATCCTACAAGCTGAAAGGCAAAAACCTCAAAGGCGACATTGATCTGGTAGCTCCCGAAGGTTTTGTTCTTTCCATCGACGGCGGCAAGGTTTGGGCCAAATCGGTCCGCGTGCCGGCTGACTTTGACGGTGATATTTGGGTGCGCCTGACCGGTGAAAAAGCCGGGACTTACGATGGCAGCATCGGCCACCAGAGCAAAGGTACGGGCGGTCTGTCCTGGCCAGTGAACGGCGTGGTTCGCGAACCCCTGTTGCCCACCCTGTCGCTGGTTTCATCCGGCCTGGGCACTTTCTCCACCGAGCTGGGAACTCCCTCCGCGCCCCAGAGCTACAAGATCAAGGCCAAAGACCTCACAGGTGACATCGTTATCAACGCCCCCGCGGGCTTTGAGTTTTCCCTCGACGGCGGCAAGACCTACGCCAGTTCAATGCGCGTTCCGGCTGGCTTCGACAAGGATATCCTGGTTCGTCTGACCGGTTCCAATCCTGGCGATTTCAGCGGAAACATCAGCCACACCAGCCCTGGCGTGCCAACCTTAAACGTCCCGGTGACGGGCACCGTGACTGCGCCGGAAGTTCCCTCCATCATCTTGCAGACAGGCAAGTTAAACACGTTTTCCACCGAAGTGGGAACTCCCTCCGCTGCCCAAAGCTACAAGATAAAGGGCAACAACCTCACTGGCGACATCATGATCGACGCGCCGAAGGGATTTGAGATCTCGATCGACGGCGGCAAGACCTGGAAGACTTCTGTCAACGTTCCGGCAGGATTTGACAAAGATATCCTGGTTCGCCTCACCGGAGCCCAAACCGGTAAATTTGAAGGTAATATCTCTCACGCCAGCCCTGGCGCCGGGACTTTCAACCTCCCTGTGAACGGAACGGTCAAAGAAGCCGTCAAACCGGAAGAACCAGAACAGGGCAACCCCATCCTCGATCAATTGGAGCAGGACCTGCTGAAACACACTGTGCATTTTGACACCAACCTCTACACTATCCGCGACGGCGACAAACCCTTCCTGGACCGCGTGGCTGAAGCCCTCAAAAAGCTGCCCGAGATCATGATCGAAATCCAGGGGCACACCGACTCCACAGGTAGCGACAAAATCAACGAACCGCTTTCCTACAACCGGGCCAAGGTGGTGAAAGACTACCTCGTGGCCAGAGGCGTGGACGCTGAACAGATCGAAAGCAAGGGCTACAGCTCCAAGGTTCCCGTCGCTTCGAATGAAACGGCGGATGGCAAACAAGAGAACCGCCGCGCTCAGATGGTGATCATTAAGTAACGAACACTTCCACAATAATAAATCTCAATCGGGACCCGTTTCACGCGGGTCCCTTTTTTTGGCTATCTTCAAAACCGAATGGGTAAAGCCAGGAGGCAAAAGAAATGCTGACCCATCCTAATGTCCTGTCAGCCAGGCCCTGAGCGCTCGCTTCCATCCACCTCCCATGCTTCCCGCAAGATGCTCGCATCAAATGCGGGTATTATACGGGAGGCGCATCCGTAACATAGTATAGGGCCTTTATGGCCAGACCGCATCGATCCGCTTGTTAGCAAGGACATCGGGCTGGGATGATGGCAGCGCAATCCGCTCTATCTGAATAGAGGCTATCCAGATAAGTGATTCCTGTCAATTCCGCTCAACATACCACTATCAAAAGGGATTTGCCCGCCAGGTGAAAGCAAGGGATGTCGGGCGGATTCGCGCAGCTTGAGAAATTGGCATGGGTGTATCTTCGGTAAAAGCTTCCTTTCATCTTCTCAGCGGGCAGGGGAGAGGAATTTCGGCAAAGCAGAAAAAGGTCTTCTTGACAAAAAATGGGGTGGCAAATTGTTTGAGCCGAACCGGGATTTTCGGTTACGACATAGAGTGCAGCAAGAAAAGTGATTGACAAAAAACAGGTGCTGAAATTGCATGGAAAATCTTGACGCCGATGTAGCTCAATGGCAGAGCAATTGATTTGTAATCAATAGGTTGGGGGTTCAACTCCCTTCATCGGCTCCATA
>JAAYWB010000044.1 GCA_012516855.1 Candidatus Cloacimonadota bacterium | reverse complement strand
TGGTGGTCATAGCAGCGGGGCCACACCTGTTCCCATCCCGAACACAGCAGTTAAGCCCGCTCGCGCCGATGGTACTGCACGGGCAACTGTGTGGAAGAGTAGGTCGCCGCCATCGCTGACGCCTTTTTACTTTGTAGGGATAATTGGAGTCCCGCGAGTTTGCGAGCATGAACAACAGTAGGTTGTGCTGCCGACGTTGCTTGTGCCTCGCTCGACGCCAGCTTAAAATCCATTGACAAAAATACCACCGATAGAAAGCATGACATACAGCTACAAAATGTTGAAAAAGGGTAACATGAAGCAAACTATTATAGCGTTAATATTTGCCTTGGGACTGGCTTCGCTGTCGGCACAACAGATCAGCAACGTGCGCGTGGAGCAGGACCCGTCGCTGAGGTATTACAAGGTCACTTTTGATCTCAGCGGTCAGACGGATTACCTGTACTTTGTCAAAGCCGTGCCCTATAAAGCTGGTAAGGAACTGATTGACCCACGCTTTCTTAGTGGAAAGGGGATTTCAGAACTCAGCACTGCTGGCAAGGGCCTGCAGGTTTTCTGGGAGCCAGTTTTGGAAGGTCAGGAGCCCGAGGGCTGGCAATTCAGGCTCTCGGCAATCGCATTTCCGAAAAACATGGTATTCGTAGAGGGCGGCAGCTTCCAGATGGGTTCCGATGACGGAGACAGCGACGAAAAGCCGGTGCATCAGGTGAGGGTTTCTTCTTTCTTGATTGGCAAATACGAAGTCACCCAGAAGGAATGGAAAGAGGTGATGGGTTCCAATCCCTCCAACTGGAAGGGCGACCAGTTGCCAGTGGAACAGGTGAACTGGTTTGACGCGGTTGATTATTGCAACAAACGAAGTTTGAAGGAAGGGCTCAGGCCTTGCTACAGCGGCAGTGGAAATTCCATCACCTGCGACTGGAATGCAAACGGATACAGATTGCCCACGGAGGCGGAATGGGAATTCGCGGCCCGGGGCGGAGTCAAGGGCAAAGGCTATAAGTATTCCGGTTCCAACGACATCGGCTCCGTGGCTTGGTATGATGGCAATTCCAGTAATAAAACACACGAAGTAGGGACCAAGGCCGCCAACGAACTGGGGCTGCACGATATGAGCGGTAACGTTTGGGAATGGTGCTGGGACTGGTATGACAGCGGTTACTATGCCAAGAGCGCGGGCTCCGACCCGAAAGGGACAGGCTCGGGCTCATCCCGCGTCCTGCGTGGCGGTTCCTGGGGCAACCTCGGCAACTACTGCCGGGTTGCACTTCGCGACAGCTTCAATCCCGGCTCCTGGCGCAACGGCAGCGTCGACGGCTTTCGGGTAGTCAGGGCTAACTGATTTTACCTCTATCTTTTGGTCTTTTTCTTTTTTTGTGCTTCGGCGCAGTCGAGAATATAATACCCATAGATATGAAATTAAAGCTTGCATTGATGTTCATGGTCAACAGAGGATTTTGTCCTTGACAAGAAATGGTGGTGCTGAAACGAATATTCGTACCCCAATTTTGAGGTCAGAATGAGACGAGAAATCTTTGTATTTGTGATGTTGCTGTTGGCTTGCAGCCTTACCGCAGGTCTGCGCGAGGAAGCCCTGGCCATCAAAAACTGGCTGGCGGTTCCCTTCGAATCCGGCCAATTGGAAGCGGAGCGGGACCAAAAACTGGCCTCACTGCGGAACCCAGTGAAAGGAGAGTTTGAGACCACCGCCCAATTCGAGCAGCGCAAAAAGGATCTGGGCAACCAGATTAAGGCCATCCAAGCTGAATACGCCAAGAAAATCCAGGACCTGCGCGCTGCGCATGAAACCAGGAGCGCCGCGCTACGCAGGAATCTCCAGGAGTTGCTGGCCAAGTCACGCGAGACGGTGGTTCTGAAAGGCACGCTGGGGGCCTATGACGCGGATTCCCAAAAGTTCCGGGTCAGCATCCCGGAGCGCTCTTTCGACATTGTGGTGCCTTTGGCCAAAGGCCCTGAGGTCAAGAAAGACTTTTCGCGTTACGAACTGAGGGTAACCCGGCAACTGGATGAAAACCTGCGGTGGAGCTATCTGGAGGCGCAGCTGGCCGGACCGGGCGGTACTTTTTCATCCACCGACAAAGCCCCAGCCCTGGCGGGTCCAATCACCACGGAAGCCTTGATCCCGCCGATGCTGTCGGCGGTGGTCAGCTTCAGTGAGCCCGGCGGCAACGACATGCTGGACGCGGAGGAGACCGCCCTGGTGGGCATAACGGTAAAAAACAGCGGCAAAGGCAGTGCCTATATGGTGGAGGCCAGGTTTGACCTGGGCACCGCGTCTGGGATCAGCTACCCCAACAGCGTCTATTTTGGCGAGATCAAGCCTGGCGAGCAGGTAAGCAAGGACCTGCGGCTCATAGCTGGGATGGAACTTAGGGACGCACAGGCGGAATTGAACATCCGCTTCAGCGAACAAAACGGTTTTCCACCGGAGGATAAAGTCTTGAGATTTTCTACCCGCGCCCTACAGCCGCCGGACCTCTATATCGCGGATATCGGCATTGACGACTACAACAAGAATGGCAGGATAGAGACCGCCGAACCGGTGGAGGTGCGTGCCCGGGTTCACAACCGCGGAAGAGGCACAGCCCGAAACGTTACTGCCCAGATCGTTACAGGCGAGGGAGTCTTCCTTTACGGGGAAAGCACAGACAGAACCTTTGATTTGGGCAACATGGAGCCCGGCGATTACCGGGATGTGGTCTTCGATATCATTACCGCCAAAACCGCAATCAAACTGGACCTGAGTCTGGACCTCAAGGAAAGCCGGACCCAGTTCAGCAAACTGGCCCAACCCCTTAACCTGGCTTTTAACCGGGTAGAGCGCACCGCTGACCAGATGGTGGTTCGGGGCCGGGAGAGCAATCAGCCCATAGGTACAGCTCCGGCGCTGGCGGTGGATGTGGACCAGGACATCCCGCAGTATGGAAAGCCCCAGAAAAACCGCTGGGGCGTGATCATCGGCATCCAGAACTACCGCAACGTTCAGCAGGTGGAGTTTGCCAGGCGAGACGCGGAATTCATGCGCGAATACTTTCAAAATACGCTGGGCATCCCCGCTGAGAACATCTACGTAAAAACCGATGACGAAGCCACCCTGGGCGAATTCCAGGCTGTTTTCAATCCCAGAGGCTGGCTGGAAAAGAACGCCAATAAAAAGGACAGCGAGATTTTCATCTATTACAGCGGCCACGGAGCCCCGGATGTCGCCGGCAGTGAGGCTTTCCTGCTCCCCCATGACGGCAACCCCAATTTCCCTGCCAACACCGGCTATCCCCTGCAGCAACTTTACACCAACCTTGGCAGCCTCAAGGCCAGGCAGGTGACTATCTTCCTGGACAGCTGCTTCAGCGGCGGCACCCGTGCCAACGAGATCCTTCTGGCTGGCGCCAAACCAGTCTTTATCAGCCCCGAACTTCCCTCCGTGGCGGCCAACGTGAGCGTCTTCTCCGCCGCTTCGGGAAGCCAGATCGCCAGTTCTTATCTGGATATGCAGCACGGCCTCTTTTCTTATTACCTCATGAAAGGCCTGCGCGGAGATGCGGATGCCAACGGCGACAAAAAGATCACCCAGGCGGAACTTAACTCCTATCTGGGAGAAAACGTGGGCTCCAAGGCTCGCAGGATGGGCCGCGAACAGGATCCCCAGTTGCAGAGCGGAGATCCGGACAGGGTGCTGGTGCAATGGTGAGATCCCGTCTCGACCTGGCTTTGGGGCTGGCCGCCCTGCTGCTGGTCTTGACTGGCTGCGCCAGCAACAAGGCGAAACCAGCTTCCGACGCCGCGGCCTCATCCAACCGGGCGGAAAGCGCTTTCGCGGAAATGGGAGGGAAGCAGAAACCACCGACAAACCAGCCTCGAACCGGAAGCGGACAGACCGGTTCCGAAACAGTGAGGATCGAAGCCGCGGCAGGCGGCAAAGTGAGCGTGGAGGTGGATACCTTCAGGGTTTTCAATGACACGTTTTCGCTCCAGCAGGCTCGGGAACAGACCCTGTCCTTCGCTCGCGAAGTGGCTCTGCAAAGGGCTTTGCCTGCGGACGTAACCATCAACACCCTGCTCACCGACATGTACGTGGAGCGCAATTACGAATTCGACGAACAAACTGCCAAAAGCATTTTCATGCTCAGCACCTCGGCTGGACGTTTTCAAGCGGAAGAAGTGCTGGAGGCTTATCCTGTCTTCGACAAAGCCACCCACAGCCTTAGCTATCACATCCGTTACCAAGCCGAAGTGACCCGTCTGCCCCGGGTTTACAATTCCGCCTACGACCTGAAGGTGAGCCTTAGCAACACCCTGCTGCGGGATGGGGACCGCTTTTTAGTGAGCGCCACCGCAAACAGCGACGGTTACCTCTACATATTTGACTTTCTGCCCGACCAGAGCGTGACCCTGACTTTCCCTACCCGGCTCTATCCGAACAACAAAATCGAGGCTGGCGAGCCCTGGACCCAGCAACTGGCCGCGGTGGTCTTGCCCGGGCGGGAACACAGCATCGAAACCTTGTACTTTGTCTTTGCCGCGGAACCGATCGCAGGGTGGGAGGATTTTTGCAGCAACCTAAGCCCTACAGATCACGCCCTCAGCGGCGGTGAAGACAGTTTCATCCAGTTTCAAACCTGGCTGGGCAGGAGCGATCCCTCCAAAAGAGTGGAAAAGCTCGCCCAACTACATATTTTCAAATAAACCCCGGATAATCCGCCGGAGCCTTTGACTGAAGGCTCCGGCAAACAATGGAGGATAAGATGAGAACAGTCAAATGGACCCTTGTTATCGGCTCCCTGCTGCTGGTTTTGGCAGCCTGTAGCAGCAACATGACCGGAGAGCAGGAAGTGGGCTATCCCAAGTGGTGGAACACCCAGGATGACGCCAATAACGTCTGCTCTTATGGCATGGCCACAAAAGCCAGCCAGACCTCGTCCATGGACGCCGCCAAGACCAACGCCCTGGCCGAATCCGCCCGCTTCGTGGAAACCGAGGTCAAGGCCATGCTGAAGAACTACGAAGAGGAAGCCGGCGTGAAAGACCCGCAGGTGCTCGCGCTCACCCAGAATGTAGTGAAAGTAGTTTCCAACGCCACCTTCAGCGGTGTGCTTGCGGGGGAAATGATAACCCGCAAGACCGTGGAAAAAGGTGAAACCCGCTTCACCACCTACGCGCAGATGAAGGTGCCCAAAGTGGAGATCAGCCGCAATCTGATCGAAAACATCCGCAACGAGGAAGCCCTCTACAATCAGTTCAAGGCTTCACAGGCCTTTAAGGAGCTGGAAGCGGAATTCGCGGAATAGCAAGCGCGGCTTCTGCTTGGCCGGGATGATGTCAACTGCCGTTTTGGCGGGGAGGCTTACCCGGATTAATCCTTGCCTGGTTAGGATGGAAACTGCGGATTGACGCGGCATGAATAGATCTTGGATAAGATGAAAATAGCTTTAACCTGGCTGGCTTTGATGCTCGCCTGCGGCTTTCTTTACGCCCAGCAAATCAGTAATGTGCGTGTTGAGCAGGACCCCGTGCTAAGGTATTACAAAGTCACTTTCGACCTCAGCGGCAAGACTGATGAACTGTACACTATAAAGACTGTGCCCTATAAAGCGGGTATAGAACTGGACAACCCTCTCTACTTGACTGGGCAAGGGATTACATCATCCTGCGCCGCTGGCAAAGGCCTGCAGCTATTCTGGGAGCCAGTTTTGGAAGGCCAGGAGCCCGAGGGCTGGCAATTCAAGCTCTCGGCAATCACATTTCCGAAAAACATGGTATTCGTAGAGGGCGGCAGCTTCCAGATGGGTTCCAACGATGGAGACAGCGACGAAAAGCCTGCACATCAGGTGAGGGTTTCATCTTTCTGGATTGGCAAATACGAAGTCACCCAGAAGGAATGGAAGGAGGTGATGGGTTCCAATCCATCATATTGGAAGGACGACAAGCTACCGGTGGAACAGATAAGCTGGTATGATGCAGTAGACTATTGTAACAAACGAAGTTTGAAGGAAGGGCTCAGGCCTTGCTACAGCGGCAGTGGAAATTCCATCACCTGCGACTGGAATGCAAACGGATACAGATTGCCTACGGAGGCTGAATGGGAATACGCCGCTTTGGGTGGAGTCAAGAGAAAGGGATATAAGTATTCCGGATCAAGTATCATTAGCTCAGTGGCTTGGTACGATGGCAATTCAGGCAATAAAACCCACGAAGTAGGGACCAAAGCTGCCAATGAACTTGGAATATATGATATGAGTGGCAACGTCTGGGAATGGTGCTGGAACTGGTACGATTCTGCTTACTACACCTTGAGCCCAGACCTCGACCCGCGCGGGGCGGGCTTGGGTTCGTACCGTTCGCTCCGAGGAGGTTCCTGGTACTTCAAAGACAGCTACTGCAGGATTTCCAATCGCAATGGCAGCGATCCCGACTTCAGGAGCTTCAACCACGGCTTTCGTGTAGTCAGAGCTGTCTTTTACTAATGCTTGATGCTTTGTCTTTGTTCTTTGGATTTTCCACAACCTGCTGTTTACAAATAAACGGATGCTTATTGGCTAAGATAGCATTGGCTTAGCTCAAGCTAGAATAAAAGACGAAAGACCGTAATTATAAACATCGTTAGCCTCTGCATCATAGTAAAGTAGAGAGTTTCTGGCAGGCTTCAGTTCCCGGTAAATCCTTTGACAGGCCGTTTACCCTTTCTGGTGTGCCTCCTTTTTGCCTCCCGCTGAGTTCCCGTTTGGAAGGCGGGAAGTCAGCGGGAAGTGAATGGGGTGTGAATTGGAAGGGGCAAACGGCCTATCGGGTTTCTGCAGCAATACATATTTTGAGGCTCTCTTTCGAACCTAGGGGGTAACACTAAGGTTTTTAGCCAGGAGGGTAAAGGAAAAGATTGACAAAAGGAGGCTGATGCCAGAGCTTGCAAGAAAACAAAAAACAGAGGACAGGAGGATAAATGTCCCAGCTAATCCTTGCCATCAATCCCGGCTCCACATCCACGAAAATCGCTGTTTATGACGGCGACAGGCCGGTCTTTGAGAAAACGCTGCGCCACGATCCGGCTGAGCTTGAGCCCTATCCCAACATAATCGACCAGTATGAGTTTCGCAAGAAACTGGTGCTGGAGGCGATGCAGGAAAACCAGATTGATCCGCATGACCTGGCGGCCGTGGTGGGCCGTGGCGGACTGGTGAAACCCGTTCCGGGCGGAACTTTCAAGATCAACGACGCGATGAAAAGGGACCTGCGCGACCCTTCACTCTGGGGCCGCACCCACGCTTCGGCGCTGGGCGCTTTCATTGCCGACGCCATCTCCCAGGAATTGGACATACCCGGTTTCATCGTGGACCCGGTTGTGGTGGACGAATTTGACGATCTGGCGCGCGTTTCCGGCATTCCGGAAATCGAGCGCAAATCCCTGCTGCACGCCCTCAACATTCGCTACATCGCGCGTTTGATGGCGGCGGAACTGGGCAAAAAACTGGATGAGGTGAACCTTATCGGCGTGCACATGGGCGGCGGGATTTCCATCGCGGCGATCAAAAACGGCCGTGTTGCTGACGTGAACAACGCCCTGCTTGGCATGGGGCCTTTTTCTCCTCAGCGGGCTGGCGCCCTGCCCATCGGCGATTTGCTGGAACTGGCTTACAGCGGCAAATACACGCATTCCCAACTGATCAAATACCTTACCAAGACCGCGGGCTGGATGGCCTATCTGGGCACGGACAGCGGCATCGAGGTGAACGAACGCATCCAGGCCGGTGACGCCAAAGCGAAACTGATCACGGACGCCATGTGCTACCAGGTGGCCAAGGAAGTGGGGGCCTGCGCGACCGTGCTGAAAGGCAAGGTGGACGCCATTTTCTTTAGCGGCGGACTGGTCTATAACGAATACATAGTGCAGCAGATACGCTCCCGGGTTGAATTCATCGCGCCGATCAAGCTCTATCCCGGCGAACGGGAGATGGAAGCCCTCTGCCAGGGCGGTTTGAGGGTTCTGAACGGTCTGGAAGAGGCAATGGATTACAATTATTGAGTGAAAGGACGCGGGGTGGAACTGTGAAACGCTTGCTGCTGCTGCTGGCACTGTGGTCCGTTTTGCTGTTTCCCCTCAGCGCCGCGGACTGGACCGTGCTGGTCTATATGGCTGCGGACAACAACCTCTGGCAAAACGCAGTGGCAGATGTCAATTCGATGGAATCAGTGTCCCTGCCGGCGAACCTCAATCTGATCGTTCAGACAGACATGCCCGCGGATTCAGGCTATCCTGGTGGCCAGCGCAGAAAGATCCGTCCGGACAATTCGCCGAGCATCACCTCTCCGCTGCTGGAAAGCCTCGGCACCATCGACAGCGGCGACCCTCAAACCCTGGCCAGCTTTGCCAACTGGGGTTTTCAGAAGTATCCCTCCCAGCGCAGGATGCTGGTGATTTGGGGGCACGGGGACAACTGGTTCAAAGCCGGCGAGGGAAAATGGATTTGCCCTGATGAGGGTGCCCAATCGCTTATCAGCGTGTCTGATGGGGAACTGAAAGAAGCCCTGAGCGGCCTTCCGCGTCTGGATATCCTACTCTTCGACGCCTGCAGCATGCAGAGTTTGGAGGTATTGGCGGAGGTGGGGCAAGCGGCAGACATTGTGATCGCTTCCGAAGAACTGGTGCCGGCGGCTGGATTTCCCTATCAGACTATTGTTCCTCTGTTCGCGGACGGAGGGGTGGAAGAAATCGCCGGCCAGATAGTCGAAGAATATCTGGAATCCTACCTCCCGGGCGGAATCCAAAACCCGTATGGCTTCACCAATCCCATCACCTGTTCGGCGGTCAGGACCTCCTCTCTTGGCGTCTTTTTCAGCGGCTTCCGGGATTTCTTCCTGAGCAAATCCCATTACTGGCCGACATCCATGCTGCCAATCCGGGCCAAATGCTGGGAAATGGGAACCGGCTACAACGACATCGATGTGGGCGAACTGCTTTTCAGGATGGACGAGGCCTGGGACGATTTATTGGAGCCAGGTTTGGCCCCGCTGAAGGATAAATGGAAAGCCTGTGTGGTGGCTTCCGGCAGCCTCAACATCCTTCACGATGTAGGTTCTGCCGCGATCTGGTTTCCGCGCACCCAGCAGTATTACGACGGTTTGTGGCGCCGCTATGCCAAGCTGGAATTCGCCCGGTACCGCTGGTTCCAAATCTTGCACCGGGTTTTTGGGCCACACGGAAAACCGCCCTCTCCGGAGCTGGTGAGCCAGGGCATGGTGCTATCCAACCTGCGGCTGGAGCTGAAACAGCCGGACTACCCTGATTCGCTTTGGTATATTGTGAAGCCCCGACCCTGGGTGGAAGGCAGCCAAGCAATCTTCGCTGAACCGGAGTTCGGGCAAAAAACCTTCTTCGTCTATGTTCCGGTCAGCGGTCCGGGCTGGCTGGAGATCGAAGCCGTGAATCCTTGGGGCGCTATATCCGATTCACTGTATGTGGCTTATGATTACGAGGAACCAGGCCTGGAACTGCTGGTGGCGCCAAACCCCGTGCGGAACAGGTCTCTGGCCTCCGCGAAGTGGTATCTGCCGGAGGGGAGCACCGGAACGGTGGAGCTGAAGCTTTTCAACTCACGCGGACAAAAGGTTTTGAGCCGGAGTTTCGAGCAAACGGAACCCGGAGAAGGAATCTGGCTGCTCTCGGCGGAACCTGATTTCCGCAAACTGGGCAGAGGAATCTTCATCCTCAGCTTAAAAATTGGTAAAAGGTCATGTCTCGTGAAACTCGCAATCCTATAAAAAATGCCGTCTTGCGCGCTTTGTGGATAAACTGTGGATAACTTTGTGGACGGACGGCGGCAGCTTGATAACAGGTTGCCTGACAATAAGATAGAAAATGTGGATAATCCACTCCTTTTGTGGATAAGTGCGTAGCTAAATGAGAATGAGGAGATTGGAGATTTGAATACGACAGCGCCGGAAATCAGTAAAAACAGAATTCGGGAACTGAGCAAATTGCAGCAAAAGAAACAGCGCCTGAGCGAGGGCAAAGTGGTGGTGGAGGGGCTGCGCACGCTCAGGCAGTTATGGGATTGGGGCATCAAGCCGCTGGAGCAGTATTGTCTGGCGGATTCCAGCCCCGTCTGGACAGACGTTCCGAGATTTGTGCTGCGTGACTGGGAACTTGGCAAGATCTGTGACAGCGAGCATCCGCAGGACGTGGCGGCGCTCTTTGACCTGCCGCGGGAGCGTAAGATTGAATTCAAGCTGGCCTTTTACCTCGACGGAATTAAGGACCCGGGTAACCTGGGCACCATCTTCAGGCTCTGCGTCGCTTTCGGGATAGACGCTTTGCTGCTGTCGCCAGATTGCGTAGAAGTGTCCTCGCCAAAAGTGGTCAGGGCCTCCCTAGGCAGCGTGTTCAAAGTTCCGTTCCAAATCCTGGACGCGGAGCAACTGCGTTCTATCCAAGCGGAACTGGTGCTCACCGACGCTTCTTCCGGCGAGGCTTTGCGTTCTTTTATCCCCAATGCCGACAGGGCGACCATGATCGCGCTCGGTTCCGAGGCACACGGCCTCTCAGAAGAGCTCAGGGCTTTGGCGGACAGGACCTTGCGCATCGAGATGGGAGAGTGGATGGAGTCGCTGAACGTGGCGGTGTCCGCGGGAATCATAGCGCACCATCTTTTCGGAACCTGAGACACTTTAGAGATTGACAAAAACCCGGCTCCGGCATTACTGACATCTTCGTCAATTTATGTATTTAAGGAGTCATGGTGAACATCATTAATCAGAAGACCGGCTGGATCGAAGTTATCTGCGGAAGCATGTTCAGCGGAAAAACGGAGGAACTGATCCGCCGCATCCGCCGGGCCGAATACGCGCGGCAGGGCATATTGGTGTTCAAACCCACCATAGACAACCGCTATGACGCCACCAACATCGTTTCCCATTCCCAGATGCAGGCGCCCTCCGTGCCGATCAGCCAGCCGGAGGAAATTCACCAGTATCTGAAGGAAGAGATAAAGATTGTGGCCATCGACGAAGCCCAGTTTTTCGACGAATCTATCGTGGATGTTTGCAATGATCTGGCGGACAAGGGTTACCGGGTGATCGTGGCTGGACTGGACCAGGATTACAAAGGCCAGCCCTTCGGCAGCATGCCGCAGCTTATGGCGGTGGCGGAATACGTGACCAAAGTCCTGGCCATCTGCGTTAAATGCGGCAATCCGGCAAACCGCACCCAACGCACGGTGCAAAAAGGGGAACAGATACTGGTAGGCAGCACCGAGGCTTACGAAGCGCGCTGTCGCAACTGCCACGAGGTGCTGGAATGAGAATCGCCTCCGGTTTCGCTGGCGTGATCGCGGCTCTGCTTGACCTCTACTCGCTTTTGATCATCATCCGCGCCCTGATGAGCTGGTTCATGCAAGACCAGAGCAGCGGCATCTACAGGTGGCTGGTGAAGATCACGGAACCTGTTCTGTCTCCCATCCGCAAGGTGCTGCCCCGCATGAGAGTGGACCTTTCGCCGGTGGTGGCTGTCATCCTGATCGGCATCATAAAATAGAATTTCAATCCTGGGAGGATTCATGTCATTGTTTCCCACAGACATACGCCATCAGGAGTTTTCGAGCTCCCTGTTCGGCTATAGCAAGAAAGAAGTTAAGGAATACCTGGAGGAACTGGCCGCGGAAGTGGAGGAATACCAGAACCGGCAGGAAAAGGAATTGCGGCGCCGCGAACTGGCTCAGCTTGAGGTGAGGCAGGAAGCCGTCCAGGCCGGAAACGCGGTTGAAGAGCTGAAACGGCGCGAAGAGCTGATCAGCCGCACTCTGGTCTTCGCAGAGAAAACCAAAGCTGACATCATCTCCAACGCCCGCAAGGAAGCCGAAAACATCATCCACGAGGCCGAACTCAGGGCCAAGCGCGCCATCCAGGAAGCGAAGCAGTATCTGGGCATGCTGGAACAGCAATACATCCAGCTCAAGGAACAGAAACGCCAGTTCCTGATGCAGTTCAGGAGCGAGCTCAAAACCTTTCAGGATCGCATAGACAAGGACCCGCTGCTCAGCAAGCCGCCGGAACACATTCTGGATTCGGATTTCAAGCAGATCAAGGAAGAAATCGCGCCCAACGCCAAAGCGCCGGTTGAGGATAACCAGTTATCATGAGCGCGGCATACCGGCAAACCGCTGAATGGCTGAGGCAGCGCCTTCCAGAGGTCCCGAAAGTGGCCATGATCCTGGGCACCGGGCTGAACGGCATCGCCGAAAAGGGAAGAATCCTGGTTCAGATTCCCTATGCCGAAATACCCGGATTCGCCAGCAGCACCGCCCCTTCGCACAAGGGAAACCTGATCCTGGGCGAACTCGGCGGACAAAAAGTGCTCTATCTGCAAGGCCGTTTCCATCATTACGAAGGCCATTCGCTTTCCACAGTGGTCTTTCCCACGCGGGTGCTGGCCTGCCTGGGAATCGAAACCCTGATCGTCACCAACGCCTCCGGCAGCCTGCGGGAAGAACTCAGCCCCGGCTCGATCGTAATGCTGAAGGACCACATCAACTTCATGGGCGGCAACCCCCTTATCGGAGAAAATGACGAAAGCCTGGGCGAACGCTTTCCCAGCCTCAACCATCCTTACGATCCAGAATACAGGGAAGCCTGTGCCGCCATCGCCGCCCGCGCCGGAATCCCCATGCGCGAAGGGGTTTACATCGCTGTGACCGGCCCCAGCCTGGAAACCAGGGCGGAATGCGCGGCTTTCGCCAGTTGGGGAGCGGATCTGGTGGGCATGTCCACCGTTCCGGAAGTGATCGCGGCCCGGCACGCCGGAATGAAGGTGCTGGCCTTTTCCGTCGTGACCAACTACAGCAATCTGCTGCACGACCAGGCCCATTCCCAGGAAGAAATCCGCGCCAACGCGGACAAAGCCTCCGCATGGCTCATCAGCATCATCACAGAATTCGTAACTGGCCTGAAATGACGGCGCTGGATATTTTCATTGACACCTGGGGCAGGGTCAGATATGAGGGTAAACTAACGAAAATGCAAGGTTCACAGGAGTGACAGATGGCCGCTAAACCAATGTCAGAAAAGAAACTGAAGAAATTTGAAGAGCTCATTCAGAAGGAACTTAAAGAAAGCGTTGCCTACATTGAAGACGTAACCAAACACCAGAGCATTGGCGCCCGCGAGAGCAGCGGCGACCTCTCTTCCTATGCCTATCATCAGGCGGACCAGGCCTCGGACACGAACCTGATGGAACAGAACGTGATGATGATGGAAAAGGAGCGCGAAAAGATCCGCCTGCTTAACGACGCCCTGCGCAAAATCTACGAGGGTTTTTTTGGGATTTGCGAAATGTGTGGCGAAAACATCAAGGAAAGCCGGCTGGAAATCATCCCCTACGCCAAATTCTGCATCGACTGCATGGAAAAAATGGAAGACAAGAAGCGGCGGCAGAAAAGATAGAGCATGGAACGGCCGAAAAGATACCCTGCCTTCATCATCATGGCCGCCGTGATCCTATTGGACCAGGTGAGCAAGATGCTTGTGCGGAAATACATTCCGAAGGGCAGATGGATCACGGTGGGGGAAAAGTTGTGGGGCGATTTTTTGCAGATATGCCATCTGGAAAACACGGGGGCGGCGTTCAGCCTGTCGCTGCCCAATCCGCTTTGGAACAAGGCTTTTTTCATCGGCACCTCGGTGCTGGCGGTGATCTTCATCCTCTGGCTGTTAAGCCGTGCCACCAACAAGGTCCAGGTGGTCGCTTTCGGCCTGGTGCTGGGTGGGGCGGTCGGAAACAACCTCATCGACCGGCCGATCCTCGGCGCGGTCACCGATTTTATCAGTTTCGACATCCCGAACGTGATCAGGGGCATGGAGCGCTTTCCGGTTTTCAACGTCGCCGACAGCGCGATTTTCATTGCCATGTGTCTGCTGATCGTGGACATAATCTTTATTAGCGGGAAGAAGGCACCTCAGCCGGAGACGCTTCCCGATCCTGAGATAAATCTACCAGACAAGGAGCAATAGATGAGATACGTTTTGCTTTGCGTGATGGCGCTGGCCTTAACCGGACTGATGTTCGCGGAGGTGCTAAGCTGCTATGACGTTCAATACACCACCAACCCCAGCGGCGCCTCTCCCTACGCGGGCAGCGTGGTGACGGTGGAAGGCATTGTGGTGGCCGAGATTTTTTACACCGGTACCAACACCAACAACAGGGGCTTTATGATCTCGGACCCTGAGGGCGGCCCCTGGAGCGGACTTTTGATCTTTACGAACCAATATTCCCCCCAGCGCGGAGACAAGGTCCAGGTGACAGGCACCATCACCGAGTATTACGACTTCACCGAAATGTCGCCAACCACAGGGTTTCAGGTGATCAGCCAGGGCAATCCCCTGCCCCTGCCGACCCTGATTACCACCGGCAGCCTCAGCGGCTCGTCTGCCGAGCAGTGGGAAAGCGTGTTCGTGAAGGTGGAAAACGTGAATGTGACCTCCACCCCAAACAACTATGGCGAATTCAACGTCAATGACGGCAGCGGCGCCTGCCAGATCGACGACCAGTGCTTTCCCCGGAGCGGTTTTTCCTGGTCACAGATGAACGTGGGGCAAAACTGGGCCCGCATCCAGGGCGTGGTGGATTATTCCTTCAGCAGTTACGGCATAAATCCCCGCGAAATGACCGACCTTGTGCAGATCGACGACGTTTCCAACGCCACCGTGCGCGTCCAGACCACCAACGCCGAGATCGACACCCCCGTGGACGTGAACATCATCAGCTCCCGCATCAAGCCAGAATGGGGCGTTTCCTCATACAGCGCCTATATCCGGCTCGACCCTGACAAAGTTCGGTTCAACGGTTTGAAGGTTGACGAAACCATGACGGCTTTCGAGCCAGAATACTGGATTTCGGATGCCGGCGATTCGCTCTACGTGCTCTACCAGTCTCAGGAACCCATCACCTCCGGCGCCGACGACCAGACGCTCTTCAAGCTCGACCTCACGCCCTCCAGTTACGGCGAATCCTTTATCCAACTGGTTTCCTTTGCCTATGACAATACCCCCATCCAATCCATAAACAGCGGCAAACTGCTGGTCCCCATCCGCTCCAGCATCGCCTGGCTGAACGTGACCAATCCCAAAAACTCCCGCAACATCTTCAACCCCGAACTGAACGAGGAACTCACCATCGAATATGGCTGCAAGACCTCCGCCGCGGGCATCAATGTCAAGGCGATCGTGCGCATCTACGACGCGCAGGGACGCTTGGTTTACACTCCCGTAAACACCAACATCAGCAACGCCCTCGGCATTGAAAGCTTTAAGTGGGACGGCCGCGACCAGATGAGGAACCGCCTCCCCATCGGCGTTTACTATTGCCATCTGGAAGTGATCGAACGCAGCACCGGCCACAAGGAAACAACGGTGCAGCCGCTGGTGATCAAATCTATCCTTAAATAAGCTCCGGGAGAAAGATTTATGAAAAAACTGATATTCATTGCCCTCATTCTGATCCAGACGGCTTTGCTGCTGGCTGTATTCGATGACTACATTCCCTCGGCCCGGGCCCGTGGCATGGGTGGAGCTTACACCGGTGTGGCGGACGACGTGAACTCTCTCTATTTCAATCCCGCCGGCCTCACGAACGTGAAGCTGGAAGCCCAGGTTGGCTTCAGCCGCCTCTACGGCAATGCCTTTTCGGAATACAAGACAGCCGCTTTGGGCGTGAAGCTGCCCAAGAAACTGGGCACCCTGGCTTTCGGCGCCCGCCTCTTCGATGTCGCTTTCGAAGAGGAAACCCTGATGAGTGAACAGGTCTGGACCGCCGGCCACGCCTTTGACCTGCAGAGTGACATCCATTCCCAGATCAGCGTGGGCTACAGCGTGAACTACCATCGCCTGCAATTCATCGAGGAAGATTCCGACGGCGCCATCGGGGTCGATTTCGGTGCTACCGCCTTTCTGCATGGACGCACCAAGCTGGGCTTCAGCGTGTGCAACCTCAACCAGGCTGTGATGGGCGACGCGAACCAGCATCCCCTGCCCAGCAAACTGGCCTTGGGGATTTCCTACATTCCCTATGAAAACGTTATCACCACTCTTGAAGTGAAGAAAGATTTCGCCAAGGAAACCGAATTCATGGGCGGAGTGGAAGTGCGGCCGTTCGAGCCTCTGGCTGTCCGTTTCGGCGTGCACTCCAACCCCGCCACCTGGAACGCCGGCATTGGCTTGAACGTCAAGGGAATCGAGCTTGACCTCGCCTACACCAACCATGCCGTGCTGCCGGGAACCCTTTACGGCAACCTTGGCTACAAATTCTGATAAGGAGCCTTCCATGTCCGGATCGATCCTGAAAAAACTGCTCCCCGCTTTCATTCCCATGGCTTGGGAAGTTGTGAGACACTTCAAGCGGGACCTGAACCACGACATAAACATCAAAAAGATCAACGAAACGGAAGAAAAACTGGCTACCATCGAAAACCTGATCGTGAGAATGGAAAAGAAGACCCAACTGAACCGTGAGGAAATCAGAACCTTCAAAAACCACTTCTACATCTGGGCGGCAATCAATTCCGCCCTGCTGATCGCGGTTTTCGTGAAGCTTTTCTTCTTCTGAACCACAGCCAGAGCTTGACTATTACGGCTCAGCCGCCCTCCGGAGCGGTTGGGCCTTATTATCTTTTTAGGCTATCATTCTGCCGCCCTTCGGAATAACCACCCGGTTTGAAAGGGAGCCTTAATAAGGAGAGTCGTAAGCTATTTGCCCATAATGACCTACCGCCAGTCGCACCCTTAGCGCCTGCCTTCATCGCCCTCCCATACCTCCCGCCAGATACCCGCATCAAATGCAGGCATTATGCGGGAGGCGTTTCTGGGATATAGGAAAAGGCCTTAACGGCCAAAGGGCATCGCAAGGCTAAACGCTGGCGTCGAGCGAGGGACGAGCATCGACGACAGCAACGTGTGATTTCTACAATATCCTGCCGTCCATGCTCACTGTGTTCGCTGTACGCCAGGACACCGGCTTGAAAAGGAACCTTGTATCACATCCTGTCAATCAGGTCTGGAGTTCTTCGCCGGGTTTGAGGATCTGGCATTTATAACCCATGGCCTGCACTTTGGCGGTGAAGTCCTCCGGGTCCGCGTTTATCACGGGCCAGGTATTGTAGTGCATGGGGATTACCATCCCGGGGTTGACGAATTCCACCGCTTTCAGGGCGTCTTCCGGCCCCATCGTGAAGTTGTCGCCGATGGGCACCAGGAAGTAGTCCACCCGGTTCATTTCGCCGATCAGCTTCATATCGTAAAAGAGCCCGGTATCGCCGGGGTGATACACGCATTTGCCGTCGATCCAGAGCAGGACTCCAGCCGCTTGCCCGCCATAACGTCCGTCCGGGGTCGTGCTGCTGTGCCAGGCCGGGGTCAGTTTCACGCGGCCAAAGGGAAAGGGGTGGCTGCCGCCGATTTGGATCTGGTGGGTTTTAAATCCTTCTTCGGCAAGGTATTTCGCCAGTTCCACCATGCAGATGAAGAGCGGGTCGCAGCGCTTGCCGATTTTGATGGCGTCGCCGAAGTGGTCTTCGTGGGCGTGGGTGAGGATGATGAAATCCGGGCTAACCGCATCGGATTTGAGCGCAGCCTGCGGATTATTGTCCAGAAAGGGGTCGATAAGCACTTTGTGTCCGGCTTCGCTGACAAAATCGAAGGTGCCGTGTCCTAAAAATCTCATTTTCATCTTGGGCCTCCATGAACGGTTTTTGCAATTATTCCAAATCCACGTCCTGAAGTCAAGCAAAATATTCCGTTTCCCACCGCCGGATATTGTTCTTGACAGAAACCCAAGCCCGCGAATGTTTGTTCTATTCTGCGCCCTTGGCTCAATTGGATAGAGCATCTGACTACGGATCAGAAGGTTGGGGGTTCGAATCCCTCAGGGCGTGCCATCTTTTTTCTTGCCAGCATTCGCTGGCTTTTTTTTATGGCCTGACTATGGACAAAGCGACACCGAGCAAAACCAGGGCCTGGCCAAACCTGCGCCAGATTTACGCCATCATGTTCCGATACTGGCCCCTGTTGGTATCCGGGATGCTGGCGACGCTGCTCTACGCCATCTTCAGCGGTGTCAGCGTCACCCTGGTTATTCCTTTGTTCGATTATGTTTTCAGGCCCGGGGGCGGAAACCCGGTTTACACCGATCTCGGCGGCTTCCTGGGGGCGGTCGGTTCAGCCTGGGGCTCTTTCTGGGCCGGTGCCGGCGGCCTTATCTCCCTGAGGGGCCTGAAAGGCCTGGCTCCGCTTTGGGAAGAGCTGCAAAAAGTGATGCTGGACACGGAACCCCTGGTTCTGCTTTACGCACTCTGCCTCTTCGTGGTGGCCGTTATCCTGCTCAAAAACGTCTTTTTCTACCTCCAGCGGGTGCTGTTTATCAAGCTGCGCGGAAACACCCTCCGCGACCTGCGTGAGGCCATGTTTTCCCGCTACATGGGCCAATCCCTGGAATTCTTCAACCAAAGCCGGATCGGCGACGCCATGGTGCGCATGGTGAACGACGCGGAAATCGTGAGCGAAAGCTTCATCAAATCCTTGCTGGAAGGCATCCTGGATATCTTCACCATCCTGGTTTTCACGCGCGTGGCCCTGCTGCTCAGTCCCCGGCTTTTCCTCTACGGGCTTTTGGTGGTGCCCTTTTTCACCCTCTTCGTGGGCTGGCTGGGCAAACAGGTCAAAAGGAACTCCCAGCGCATCCAGGCCCACCTTTCCACCATGTTTTCCGCGGTGGAGGAGGCTTTGAACAGCATGAAGGTCGTGAAAGCCTTTCGCCGAGAAGAAAGTGAACACCGCGCCTTCAGCCGGGTCAATTCCGCCTACGTGCGTTTCTGGAAGCGCGCCCAATACTATTCCTCGCTCAGCGTGCCGCTTTCGGAGCTGAACACCGTGTTCACCGCCGTCATCGTCATCATCCTGGGCGGCAAGATGATCCTGGCCCCCGGTTCCGGCTTTACCCTGGGCGATTTCACCGCCTTCCTCTTCGCCATCTTTTCCCTGCTTCACCCCATGAAAAACCTTACCCAACTCTATTCCGACGTGAAAAAAGCCCTGGTCTCGCTCAACCGCGTTTTCCATGTTCTGGATAGCGAAACGGAGATAAAGGACGCCCCGGAGGCCTTTGCCAAGGAAAGTTTTACGAGCCATATAGAGTTTGACCGCGTGAGCTTTGCCTATAGCGAAGACCGCCCCGTGCTCAGCGACGTTAGCCTGATCATCAGCAAAGGCGAAAAGGTCGCCATCGTGGGCGCCAGCGGCGGCGGCAAGACCACTTTGGCCAATCTCTTCAACCGCATGTACGACGTCAGCTCCGGCGCCATCCTCCTGGACGGAACGGACATCCGCCAAATCAGGCTGGCCGACCTCCGCCGCCTCTTCGGGGTGGTAACTCAGGACAGCGTCCTCTTCACCCGCTCCATCCGGGAAAACATCGCCTTCGGTTCACTGGAGGAGCTTGGCGACGAGCGGATTCGCGCCGCGGCCAGGATCGCCCACGCGGAAGATTTCATCCTCCAGTTTCCCCGCCAGTACGACGAGGTGCTGCAAACCAAGGGCGCCAACCTCTCCGGCGGCCAGAAACAGCGCCTCTGCATCGCCCGCGCCATCGTTGGCGATCCCCCCATCCTGATCCTCGACGAAGCCACCAGCGCCCTCGACACCGAAAGCGAACAGCTTGTGCGGCAGGCAATTGACGCCGCCACCCAAAACCGCACCGTGATTATGATCGCCCACCGCCTCTCCACGGTGCTCCAGGCTGATAGGATCGTGGTTCTCGAACAAGGCCGGATAGTCGGCCAGGGCAGCCACGAGGAGCTTTTGCGCTCCTGCCCCCGTTATCAGAAACTCTACGCCGCCCAATATCAGGAATGAGCCCGCAAACCTTTCCGACCCAGACCCTTGTTGACGGCCATTGCCACCTGGCCAACCTTAGCCTGCTGATGCCCCTGGAACCCCTTTTGGAAGAAGCCGCGCGCAAGGGCGTAGCGCGCTGGCTGTCCTCCGCCCTCACCCGGGAGGAGATTCACTATTATCTGGACCATCCGCGCCCGGAAATCAGCTTCAGCGCCGGTATCCATCCCAATTATGAAGGCTGCGACCTTGTCCTGGAAGACATCGCCTCCCTCTGCTCCGAAAACCGGATTTGGGCGGTGGGGGAAATTGGCCTGGACCGCAACGGCCCCCCTCTGCCGGAACAGGAGAAGATTCTCACCCGACAGTTGGAACTCGCTTCCGACCACGCCCTGCCCGTGGTGCTGCATATCGTGGGACACCAACAACGGGCTTACGACATCCTGCGAGGGTTTAAGCTGCGCTATCTGGTGCACGGCTACGCCGGAAGCCTTGAAGGATTCAGGCTGCTGGCCCGGCTGGATAGCTGGTTCACCGTTAGCGAAAGGATACTGCGGCCGGACAAACACGCCCTGCTGTGCGAAATGGTCACCCACCGGCACTGCCTCGCGGAGACCGACATCACCCGCCATTACGTGAAGGAAAACGAGCCCAACCCCCTGCTTAGGCTTTCGGACGTGGTCGAGCGTGCCTGCGGGCTGGCCGGCATTTCCCGGGAGGACTTTGTCAAGGTGCAGGATGAGAGCCTTGCGGCTCTGATGGAGCACTCACATGGCTGATTCCGTCCTCAGCCGCAGCGCGCTGCTCCTGGGCGAAGAAGCCATTGCCAGGTTGAAAGGGGCGAGCGTCTGCGTTGTCGGTCTTGGCGGAGTGGGTTCCTACGCCGTGGAAGCCCTCGCCCGGGCCGGCATCGGGCGTTTCACCCTCATCGATTTTGATATAGTGGGGGAAACCAACCTCAACCGCCAGCTCTTCGCCCTGCGCGAAACCATCGGACAAGCCAAGGTGGATTTGGCCCAACGGCGTATCCTGGCCATCAACCCGGAGGCAAAAGTCATCTGCCACCAGGAATTTCTGGATGCCGATAACCGTGTGGAACTGCTGGCGGAAGTCGATTCCTTCATCGACGCCATCGACAGCCTCGGCCCTAAGATCGGCCTGCTTGAATACGCCGTGCGCCGGGAACTGGAGTTCGTCTCCGTGATGGGCGCGGGAAACCGGCTCGACCCCGCCCAGGTCCAGCTCACCTCCATAAAAAAGAGCCACAACTGCCCCCTCGCCCGCCGGGTGCGCAACTATCTAGGACGCAGAGGCATAAAGGCCGATTTCCCCTGCGTCTGGTCCTCCGAGCTCCCCCTGCGCCCGGATGAGGACACCGACATCCCCGACGAGATCATCCTCCAGCGCGGCCGCCAACGCCAAACGGTCGGCTCCGTCAGCTATCTGCCTGCCATCATGGGCATGGTCGCAGCCAGTTGGGTGATTCGCCAGATCGCCTGCCGGTGAGCCTCTTTCGTATGACTAAGCAAAATGAAAAGTAGGGAGTTAAATATGGAGCATACCCTTACTCCCTCACGCTAAAGGGATTGAGGCCTATTGTTAAGCAATAAGCACCCCCTCTGTTGTCTGAAGCCAGACAAGTAGGGTATGCAGATAAGATTTTCATTTCATCAATTCCATCAATTCATCAATTCCCTTTCCACGGCCCCTTTTCAACCTCCCCCTCCAGGACCTGGAAGGATGATAGCTATCATATTGATATATATACTAGATAGATATAATATATACTAATATAGTAG
>JAAYWB010000043.1 GCA_012516855.1 Candidatus Cloacimonadota bacterium | reverse complement strand
GGGCATTAGAGAGGAAAAACCATCAAAACAGACCAAAAAAGACCTGTCGGATCAGAAAAGCTTATGTGGAGTAGGGTGAATTCATATCAATTGTAGAGCGTGTGCATTATTCAACAGTCTCTACTCGCATCAAATGCGGGCATCGTGCGGGAGGCGAATCCGGAACACAGGAAAGGGCCTTAACGGCCAATCAACATCGTTTCATACAAGGCATTCGCTGGTATCGAGTTAAGAAAGAATATCGACGGCAGCAAAGAACAATCACACCAAGGTATTGTGCCGCAAAATCTAACCCGCATCATATTGAAAAAAACCATAATTTACTTGACCGATTCCGGTATTTGGCAGTTTGGTGAGTTTAAGGAGAACAGGATGAAAAGAAAACTTCTCTTAATCTTGAGCTTGCTGGCCTGCCTGGCCCTGCTCTGCTCTTGCGCGCCCGGAGTTGGTGGCAGATCAGCCGAGAACCGGGCCGGTTTTTTCATGGGTATCTGGCATGGCTGGATCGCGCCGGTCAGCCTTATCTGGCATTGGTTTAACCGTGATGTGCGCCTTTACGAAGTCTTTAATACAGGGAGGGCATACGATTTTGGCTTCTACATGGGTGTGGTGGGCGGTTTTGGCAGCCTTGCCCTCAGCCGTAAAAGACGCCGTGATGATTGATATGACCGGTAAACAGGCATGGCCGCATATCTGAGCCTGGTCCTCACCGCGGCGATCTGGGGTCTGGCCTTCGTGGCCCAGCGCAAGGGTATGGAGAGCTTGGATCCCTTTACCTTCAACGCTTTGCGCTTCGCTTTGGGGGCGGCTTGCATAGCCCTGACAGGCTTGATTTCCAAAGCAAAAAAACCCAGCCCGGAGATTCCGGCCACAGACCACACCCCTTCTGACAGCAAAAGCTGGAAAGGGCCGCTGCTTTTGGGATTGATGCTGTTCCTCGCCTCCAGCTTTCAGCAGTTTGGCATGCTTTGGACCGGAGCCGGCAGCGCGGGCTTCATCACCGGTCTCTATGTGGTGTTTGTTCCCTTGATAGGTTTGGGAAGGGGGCAAAAACTCAACCCTCCCCTGATTTTGGCCGTTGCTTTGAGTTTGACCGGCCTGGCTCTTATCAATGGAAAGCCTGACCTGCAAGCCACTCTGGGTAACTCCCTGGTGCTGATCGGGGCTGTGTTCTGGGCATTGCATGTGCAGCTCATCGACAAACTCACCCGACTCCACTCCAGTTTGCGCCTTGCCGCTTTCCAATACTGGGTTTGCGCGTCCCTGAGCCTGGTTGGAAGCATTGTTCTCCGAATGGTCAGCAAGCAAAGCTTCGTTGCCGCGGACTTTCTGAACTCAATCTGGTCTGCCAGCCTGCCTCTGCTTTACGCTGGAATAATGTCTGTGGGAGTGGCTTTCACCCTGCAATTGCACGCCCAGAAAAAAGTCCAGCCCCATGTCGCCAGCGTGATCCTCTGTATGGAAGGGGTTTTCGCCATGTTGGGAGGCTGGCTGCTTTTGCGGGAAAGGGTTTCAGCCACCGCCATGCTTGGCGCGGCGCTACTTTTGGCGGCCATGCTGGTAAGCGTTTGGCAAGAACGGCGGGAATTTCTGATTGACAAAAAAGCCGCTTGCAAAACTTAGTTTCCGAACAATGCTTTTTCGAAGTTACATAAGGAAAGAAACATGCTTATATACACGATTGCCCTGGTGATCCATATCATAATCAGCGTCGCGCTGGTGCTGGTGATTCTATCGCAAACCTCCAAGGGTGGCCTGGACGCCAACCTCGGCGGAGCCGCGATGAATGTGTTCGGCGGCAGCGGCGCCTCCAAGTTTCTGCGCAAATGGACCCAGATCCTGGGTGTGATTTTTGTGGTTTCCTGCCTGTTCCTGGCTTTCCAGGTTTCCAAGGTGAACGAGACCAAGGCCCCTAAAGTCCTCAGCGAAACATTCGGCGACACCAAAGCTCCGACCAAGCAAAGCGCTCCCGCGCCCACGCCAGGCCAGACCGCTCCAGCCGGTTCGGCGACGCAGCAGACGCCCCCCGCGGAAACTACTCCGGGCAATTGACCCGAACCTTTTACAGATGCAGAAGTGGTGGAATTTGGCAGACACGCAAGACTAAGGATCTTGTGCCTGTAACGGGTGTGCGGGTTCGAGTCCCGCCTTCTGCACCAAAATCTGGCTCCCCTCACCGGGAGCTTTTTTTATTGACTGAATCGATGCCTCCAAAAGTATGGAATTAAACAAACAATCATAATATGGAGGTTTGCCATGTTTGGCAAAATGAAAACTGACCTGCAAAACCTGTTTGAGGAACTGAAAAAACAGGGATTGTACAAAAACGAACGCATCATCACCACACCCCAGGGAGCCAATATCGGCGTGAGCACAGGCGAAAGCGTAATGAACTTCTGCGCGAACAACTATCTTGGCCTGGGCAACCATCCCGAGGTGGTGAAAGCCGCACAGGACATCATGAACGACTGGGGTTACGGCCTCGCCTCCGTGCGCTTCATTTGCGGCACGCAGCAAATCCATAAAGACTTGGAACGCAAAATTTCCGAGTTTCTTGGCACCGAGGATACCATCCTCTACGTCGCCTGCTTCGACGCCAACGCAGGCGTGTTCGAACCCCTTCTGGACGATGAAAGCGCCATCATCTCCGACGAACTGAACCACGCTTCCATTATCGATGGCGTGAGGCTTTGCAAAGCCAAGCGCTTCCGCTACAAACACTCGAACATGGAAGAACTGGAAAAATGCCTCATCGAAGCCAAGGACATGAAGTACCGCCTGATCTGCACAGACGGAGTTTTCTCCATGGACGGCGATATGGCCAAATTGCCTGAAATTTGCGACCTGGCCGAAAAATACGACGCCCTAGTGATGGTGGACGATTCCCACGCCACCGGCTACATCGGCAAGAAAGGCCGCGGAACCCCGGAGCATTTTGGCGTTCAGCACCGCGTGGACATCGTGACCAGCACCCTTGGTAAAGCGATGGGCGGTGCCAACGGCGGTTTCACCTCCGGCCGCAAAGAAATAATCGAAGTTCTGCGCCAGCGCAGCCGTCCCTACCTGTTCTCGAACAGCGTTGCACCGTCCGTGGTCGGTGCCAGCATCAAGGTGATCGAATTGCTTTCCGAATCTTCGGAACTGCGTGACAAGGTTTGGGAAAACGCCCGCTACTTCCGCTCAGAAATGATCAAGGCCGGCTTCGACATCGTGGAAGGCAACACCGCCATCGTTCCCGTGATGCTTTACGACGAGCCTCTGGCGATGAAGATGGCCGACATGCTACTGAAAGAAGGCATTTACGTGATCGGCTTCGTCTATCCCGTGGTGCCGAAAGGCAAAGCCCGCATCCGCGTCCAGCTCTCGGCCGCGCACAGCCGGGAGGACCTCGATAAGGCCGTCGCCGCCTTCGTCAAGGTAGGCAAAGAACTTAAACTGGTTTAAGAGGCGGATTTGCCAGCAGGCAGCCTGTATCTGGTCCCGGTGCCAGTGGGAAACCTGGGTGACATCACCCTCCGCGCGCTGGACACCTTGAAAAGCGTGGACCTGATCGCTGCCGAAGACACCCGCAAAACCCGCTTCCTGCTCTCCCATTACGAGATCAAAGCGCCCAGGCTTCTAAGCCTGCACAAATACAACGAAAAACAACGCCTGGCGGAAATCCTCGCCCTGCTGCATGAAGGAAAGTCCATCGCGGTCGTTTCCGACGCCGGCAGCCCGGGGATTTCCGACCCGGCTTTTTGGTTGGTCCGCGCCGCCATCGAGGCTGGAGTGGACATTATACCCCTGCCAGGGGCCACAGCCCTTATTCCCGCCATTACAGCTTCCGGCCTGGATACCGGCAGTTTTCTCTTTCTGGGCTTCCTGCCCCTCAAGCAGAAAGACCGCGCTGCCAAACTCGATCTTGTCGCTTCCAGTCCCCACACCGTCATTATTTACGAAGCTCCGCACAGGCTCAAGCAGACCTTGGGAGACATCCTTGCCCGCTGCGGGGACAGGCGGGTCTGCCTCGCCCGCGAAATCAGCAAGCTGCACGAAGAGTTCATCCGCGGCAGCCTGGAAGGCATTTTGGCCGATTATCAGATGACGGAAAAGGGTGAATTTGTAGTCCTTATTGAAGCCGCCGCGCCGGAGCAGCCTGCCTCGGAAGAGGAAATCAAAAGCTGCATCGCGGAACTCGCGCCCGGTCCTGAGAGCAGCAAGGAACTCGCGGAAAATATCGCCAAACGCTTCAAGGTCAGCCGCAACCGAGCATACCAAATGATCCTGGACATTAGGAAGAAATGCGGGTGAAACCGACCCTGATTTGCGATTTTGACGGCACCGTGGCCGATTCCATCGCCATGATCCTGGAACTGATCAATCAACTCGCCCCTCGCTACGGCTACCGCACCATCAGCCCAGAGCTGTTTGAACAAGTTCGTGACCTGCCCCTGCCCAAGGCCTGCCAGGCAGTGAAATTCCCCCTCCACAAACTCGGCCAGGCCATCGCGGTTGTGTTGCACGAGTACCGCAAAATGATTCCCGACCTGGAGCCCTGCCCCGACGTGGTTCCTATGCTCGAAAAGCTTAAGGGACAGGGAATTTCCCTTGGCCTGATCAGTTCCAACCATACCGAAAACCTGCTGGCATGGCTCGAGCATAATCAAATAGGCTGTTTCGACTGGGTGGAAGGCACCAGTGGCATCCTGCGCAAACACCGCAGCATCAGAGCCCGGATCAGGGCTCACAATCTGGACCGTGAGCGCGTTGTGTATCTGGGCGACGAAGTCCGCGACATCAAAGCCGCGCGGCGTAACCGGCTGAAAATCGTGAGCGTTAGTTGGGGCCTGCATTCTAAATCCAATCTGCTCAAACACAACCCCGACCGAGTGGTCAATGAACCCCATGAACTGATGGAGATTATTCCGGAACTTATATCCTGACAGAGCCTTGGCGATCTCAGCAGGATTTTCTTGACAAAATACAGGGATTCACCATAGGCGTAACAGATGTGAAACATTATTAATAACATAATATCAAGGAGCTCAAGATGAAAAAGACCCTTTTGATCATACTCGGCTTACTCGGTCTGCTGGCTTTCCTGCCAGCGGTTCCGCGCAATCTTGTGGTGGTTGAAGTAGGCACCGGCACTTGGTGTGGTTATTGCCCAGGCGCGGCAATGGGATGTCACGACCTGCTGCAGAACAACCACCCCGTGGCAATCATTAAAAACCACAACGGCGACTCATACGCCAACACCTATTCCAACGCCCGCAACAGTTTTTATGGAATCACCGGTTACCCCACCGCGTTGTTTGACGGCCAGAATGCCTCCGTGGGCGGAAGCAGCTCCAGTTCAATGTATTCGAACTATCTGCCAAAGGTGAACGCGCGCATGGCTGTGCCTTCTCACTACACCATCAGCGCCCAGGGTGCCCAGGTGGGCGGCGATTTCCAAATTGCCGTGACCATCAGCAAACCGGAGGCGGACACCAACACCAACGTCAAGTTGCATGGCGTTCTCACCGAATCGAACATCCCCCAAGTCTGGTTCAACCAAACCACAGTGGACAACGTCAACCGCTTAATGGCCCCCAATCAGAACGGAACCACCATCGACCTGGACACAGGTGGGACCACAACCGTCAACCTGACTTTCACCCCTGCCGCAAACTGGAACCTGGCCAATTGTGAAGTGGTCTTCTTCCTCCAGAACATGACCTCCAAGGAAATCCTTCAGGGCGTGAAATACTCCCTGGCAGGACTGGTGGGCGCGTATCCCGTCTCCACCGACAACATTGCTTTTCCAGACATGTATGTGAACGGCAGCGCGGTTATTCCCATCTCGATAATAAACTACATCTCAACTCCTGCCAGCGGGACCATCTCCATTGACAATCCCGCCTTTACAAGCGATGTATCCACTTTCAACATTCCAGGAACCTCATCCATCACGGCCAACATCACTTTCACCCCTACTGCCGCCCAGACCTACAACGGAACGCTGACCATCACCGGCAACCTCTACAACCATCCCAACATCACCATTCCCCTCTCCGGAACGGGCTTTATCAACGCCGCCCCCACTGCCACCGATGTGATAATCAGCGGCCCGCCCGTTATCAATCAGGAGCTGACAGGGTCCTATTCCTTCAATGATGCGGACGGAAACACCGAAGGCAATTCGATCCTGAAGTGGTACAGGATCGTGAACAACACACCCCAGGCTATAGCCGGCGCCAATGAGCAGGCTTATATCGCCACAGCAGAAGATTTGGGCTTCCCCCTCGCTTTCGAGGTGACCCCCGTTGATCAGCACGGCATGCCCGGCACAGCGGTAATGAGTTCTTACACCATCCCCATCGAGAACTTGCCCGCGCCCCGGAATCTGCAAGCCACCGTTACACCCCCAAACACCGTGGTCCTCACCTGGGAACGCCCGGAACACTTTGAAGGAAAGGGATTTGTGGGCTACCGCCTCTTCCGCAACGGCCTCAGCATTTCCAGCATCACGAACCCGAACACCCTCACCTTCACAGACAGCGGAGTTCCCTCCGGAACCCACGAATACTGGATCTGCACCCTGTTCAACAACCCCATGATGCTCTCCGATCCTTCCAATGTTGTCACTGTCAACGTCGGCGTGGGTATTGACGACCAGATCGCGCCCGCGGAGATCACCGTGAGCGTGCATCCCAATCCCTTCCAGACCAATACAGCCATCAGCATCCAAAGCAAAGCTGATGCTGACGTGGATTTTGCCATCTACAACGTCCGCGGCCAGCTTGTGAAGAGCTTCGCCCTCCGCACTGACAATTCCGGCATCGCCAACACCAGTTGGGACGGCACTGACAACCAAGGCAAGCCGGTCAACAGCGGCGTCTATTACTACCGGATGAACACCACAGGACAGCTCAGGAACGGACGCATCGTCCTGATGAAATAAAACCATCCAAGGACGGTTTCATACCAGTCCACATAATAAGCACCCAACCCCGGATCACAAGGTCCGGGGTTCTTCTTTTCCTTTGCCAGTCCGCTCTCCAGGGTGATCGTCCCTGTTTCCGTGCTTTACCCCATCCCACTCGCATCCTGACCACTTCCCGTAGAATTCCCGTTTGGCAAGCGGGAAGTCTACGGGAAGTGAATGGGATGTGGATTGGAAAGGGCAAAGGTGGAGTCAATCAGGAAAGGCAAAAAACCCGGCTCGGGTGAGCCGGGTGTTATGTTGGATGGTTGTTTGTTGTTTAGATGATGCCCTGGTCGTACATGGCGTTGGCGACTTTCAGGAAGCCGGCGACGTTGGCGCCTTTCACATAGTTGATGTAACCATCGGCCTGTTCGCCGTTTTCGCGGCAGGCTTCATGGATGTTCTTCATGATTCCGTGCAGGCGGGCGTCGACTTCTTCGCGGTTCCAGCTCAGGCGCATGGAGTTTTGGGTCATTTCCAGTCCGCTGGTGGAGACACCGCCGGCGTTGGCTGCTTTGCCAGGCGCGTAGAGGATCTTGGCGTTCAAGAACACTTCCATCGCTTCAGGTGTGCATGGCATGTTCGCGGCTTCGGTGACGCAGAAACAGTTGTTCTTCATGAGGTTTTTGGCGTCTTCCACGTTCAGTTCGTTCTGAGTGGCGCAGGGGATGGCCACATCCACGGGAACTTCCCAAGGACGCTTGCCTTCGAAGAATTTGGCTTTGGGGAAGACCTTGGCATAATCGATAACGCGGTCATTGTTCGAAGCGCGGAGCTCGAGCATGTAGTCAACCTTTTCGCCGGAAACGCCGTCTTCATCATAGATGTAGCCGTCGGGACCGGAGAGGGTGACCACTTTACCTCCCAGCTCGTTGATCTTCTGGGCAGCGCCCCAGGCAACGTTGCCAAATCCGGACAACGCAACGCGCAGGCCTTCGAAGCTCTTACCCTTGGTCTTGAGCATTTCTTCGGCGAAATAGACCACGCCAAAGCCGGTGGCTTCAGGACGGATTAGGCTTCCGCCCCAGGTACTGCCTTTGCCGGTGAAAACGCCGGTGAACTCATTGACCAGCTTTCTATAATAGCCATAAAGATAGCCGATTTCGCGCTTGCCCACGCCGATGTCGCCAGCGGGAACGTCTGTGTCCGGGCCGATATGGCGGTAGAGTTCAGCCATGAAGGATTGGCAGAAACGCATGATCTCAGCGTCTGATCTTCCTCTGGCGTCAAAATCCGAACCGCCTTTGCCGCCGCCCATGGGCAGGGTGGTGAGGCTGTTTTTGAAAATTTGCTCAAAGCCGAGGAACTTCATAATGGAGAGGTTCACGCTGGGGTGGAAGCGGATACCGCCCTTGTAGGGGCCGATGGCGCTGTTGAACTGCACGCGGTAGCCGCGCTGCACATGCACATCACCATTGTCATCCATCCAGGGAACGCGGAAAATGATCGTGCGTTCAGGCTCGACCAAGCGTTCCATAATGTTGGCTTTCACAAAGCGGGGATTGGCCTGATAGACGTCCCAAATGGTTTCGACGACTTCTTTTACCGCCTGCAGAAATTCGGGTTGATCCGGGTTCTTGGCGGTGACTTTGTTCATGAATTCTTGAAAGGTCATGGGTTCCTCCATATCTGTATTTGTTTTTTTGACCATTATTTTATCGCGCGACTTAATGTCAAGCGTTTCCCTTGAGCAAGTTTGCCACCCTGGGGGCACGGAGCCTGTGCGCTGCGCCAAAGCCTGAACCAAGTAGCGGCCGGAGGTAATATTTGAACTCATCGGTGACCCCGTTGCCGCTGGAATTGATGTATTCATCAGGCATGTGGCGGGTCTTGCGGGCCACGTCAGCCAGTTTTTCTAGCTGGTAGTTCACTGAGTAAAACCCCGTGCGCTGGATGGAAATTGAGCCATCCAGATTGTACCAGATCGCGTAATGAGCGGCACGTTCACCCACTTCGCGGGCTTCGCGCTGGTCCACATCTGAAACGCAGCCTACGAAAGAACGCTGCAGATAGCCAAAAGTGTCAGAACGCACGCGCTTGATTTTGAGTTTTTCCTTCACCAGGTCGCTCAGAAGATCGCCCAGCATACCCGTTCCGGAAAGCTGCACGTTGCCGTGGGCGTCAGTTTCGCTGTTCTTGGTGAGGATGGTCATCACGGGGGTGCCGTGTTCGTCTACGATTCCTTCCGAAACAGCTACAACGCAGCGTCCATACTGGTCGTAAACGCGTTTCACGTCAGCCAGGAAATTCTCCTGCCTGAAAGGCCTTTCGGGCATGTAAATCAGATGAGGCCCGTCATCCGGATATTTCTGGGCCAGAGCCGCGGCGGCTGTGAGAAAACCGGCGTGCCGACCCATTACCACGCCGATGTAAACTCCGGGCAGGGCGCGGTTGTCGAGGTTCACCCCTGTGAAGGCAGAGGCCACGAATCTGGCCGCCGAGCCGTAACCCGGGGTGTGATCGCTGAGCACAAGGTCGTTATCGATAGTTTTGGGAATGTGGATGGCGCGGAATTCGTAATCGGCCTGATCTGCCTCTTCGTTCACGATGCGCACCGTATCGGCGGAATCGTTTCCGCCAATATAAAAGAAATAGCGGACGCCATGGGCTTTCAGCACCCGGAAAATCTCGCGGCAGTACTGCTCATCCGGTTTGTCGCGCGTGGACAGCAGCGCCGAGGAGGGCGTGTTGGCCACCTGTTCCAGATTGTGAGTTGTTTCCTGGGTGAGATCGATGAACTGCTCGTTCACGATGCCCTGCACGCCGTACAGCGCGCCGTAAACCCGCGTCACCTGCTGAAATTTCCTTGCCTCGAGGGTAACCCCCACCAAAGATTGGTTGATCACAGCCGTCGGGCCTCCGCCCTGGGCAATCACCACTTTTCCTTCCAATTTCATCTTATACCTCCACTGCTTTTCATAATATCGGGAACTCCCGGCAACCGCCAGGTTAATTCACTTTATATAAAGCCGCCGAATTTGTCCAGCAGAAAATGCTTGCCTGAAAGACCGGGCTGAAAAAGAATGACGACGGAGCACAGATGAGCTATTTAGTACTTGCCAGAAAATACCGTCCGCAAACCTTCAAAGAGGTTTACGCGCAAGACCATATCACCGAAATACTGAACAACGCGCTGCTTAGCAACCGCATCGCCCATGCCTACCTTTTCACCGGGCCGCGGGGAGTGGGAAAAACCTCCATGGCCCGCATCCTGGCAAAAAACCTCAACTGCGTGGAAGGCCCCACCATCTCTCCCTGCAATAAATGCCACAACTGCCTGGAGATCGCGGCTGGAACATCTGCAGACGTGATCGAGATCGACGGCGCCTCAAACACCGGCGTGGACGACATCCGCGAGCTTCAGCGCGAATTGCTTTACGCGCCCAGCCAGTCGCCTTGGAAAATCTATATCATCGACGAAGTGCACATGCTTTCCAAAAACGCGTTCAACGCCCTGCTTAAAACGCTTGAAGAACCGCCGGAAAAAGTGCTCTTCATCTTTGCCACCACTGAGCCCTTCAAAGTTTTGCCCACCATCATTTCCCGCTGCCAACGCTATGATTTCAAACGGATTCCGATCGATGCCATCGTGAAACGGCTCAAGGAACTCATGTTGGAGGAAAAAATCGAGATCGACTCGGAGTCGCTGCACTTGATAGCCCGCAAGGCCGACGGAAGCCTGCGCGACGCCCTTTCCCTCACCGACCAGGTGCTTTCCTACTGCCAGGACAAAGTGACCATCGACAAGGTGCGCGAAATCTTTGGCCTCATCCCCACCCAAATCTACTGTGAACTGATGCGGCTGATCCACGCCCGGGAAAACTCCGCCCTGCTGGAAAAGTTGCAGGCCATCTTTGAGGAAGGAGTGGACCTGCAGGAATTCCTGAACAACATGATGGAATTCATCCGCATCGTTATCCTGCGCAAGATCGGGATGTCGCCCAGCGAGGTCACCAGCGAGGAATATCCGCTCTACGACGGCATCGCGGCTCTCTTCAGCCGGGAAAACCTGCTCTATGTGATGAGCATGTTGCTGCAGGCGCGCAACGAAATCAAGAGCAGCGGCAACCCTTATCTGATCTTTGAACTCATGATGCTCAAGCTGTGCAAACTGGATGAAATGGAAGACGTGGCGAAGTTGATCGCCAATCTATCTTCCGGTGCCGTTTCCGCCGCCCCGGCGCGTGGCTCTGCCCCTGCTGCGGTACAGAAACCGGAACCGATCCGGACGGCGGAACCAGTTCCGAGCAACAAGCTGGATTTTAGCCAAGAAAACCTGGACAAGGTCTGGGAGCGCATCAAAGCCAGGGTCAAAAAGGAAAGCGGCGCTTCCGGAATCGCCCTTAATTTCTCCAGCTGTGAGGTTAAGGATCGTTTCAAGCTACTGATCAAAGTCACCGGCAGCACCTATTTCAAGACTCTCGACGGTTACAAGGACGAGATAACAAAAATTGTAGCGGAATTCTTCTCCCAAGCGCCGCGACTCGAGCTGGAACAACTGGCCAGCGAAGCTCCGACCAAAGTGGAAATCAAACGCCATACCCTCGAAGACCTTAAGAATCTGGATAAAAACCTCGCCCGCTTCATCGAGATTACGGATTCCAAAATCAGCCAGTAAAGCACCCTCCTTTTCCCCCATTTAGCGGCCGGAAACAAGATCAGGCGCCAAGCATGGCACTAACCCGCCAAAGCTGATTTGAACGGGATTCCAGGCTGGCGCCGAATTCAGTTTTTCCCGGAAGGGAAATGACTACATCTCGATCAACTGCGCAGTGACGTATTCCAACGCGTTGAGTTTCTTCACGATGGTGTTCAGTTTCCGCTTGTCACCTTCAACTTCCAAAATTATTAGGCCGTCGTTGGCGCAGAATTCCTTGGAAACTTCGTGCAAGCCAAGGCGCACCTTGATGTTGCAGCCGTAATCCGTGAGAATGCTCTGCACGCTGGCGGCTTCTGTGCTGCGGCGGTCGATCTTGATCAGGATCAGTTTATACTTCATTGGTTCCTCCCGATTTCATATTTTCCCAAGCCGGTAAATCTGTCCACATATTTTTCGCCTGCTGGGCAACCGGAGAATTCTGTTGACATTGAGAGGGTTTGAAGTTTGATGGCTTATATTTTGAAACTGGAGCAAACAATGAAATACATAGGCAGTATCTTAGCAATGCTTGGAGGATTGATCGTTATACTGGCAGCGCTGGTTTCGCTGGTTTCCAAAGAAGTCAGGGGCATCTGGACATACGAATTCAGCAGCACTCAGGAATTCTTCGTCGTAGCGGCCATCCTGGCCATCATGATCACCATCCTGGCTTTCCTTTCTTTTTCCACCAAACCCAAGCTGCTTGGATCGATCATCATCTTCGCTTCCTTCGCGGGGATAATCGTGGGAAGCACACTTACCGACATTGCCATGATCTTCAGTATCTTAGGCGGATTAGCCCTGTACACGATGCCCAAGCAGGAAAAAGAAGCGGATATGGAAGAGCCGTCCTGTCTCAAACCCGAACAGCCCGATGAACCGGCGACCCCCAATCCCAGTTGAGGGTCCACTATTAAATCAGTATTCTCTTTCCCGTGATTCAGGCGCTGGCTGGAGTTCTGAGGCCTCACCGATTGGCCTGAGGCTGTTCTTGATCTTGGTAAAAGTTTCAGCGTTTTTCATATAGGAGCCGTTCTCGCCAGAAAAGGAGAGGTAAACCAAGCTGGAACCCATATCCACGATTACATTGTACATGCGTATTTGCGCCATTCCCATTAGATCAAGTTTAAGGTCCAGCACATAGGCGGGAAGCCCGTTCACTTGGCTTTCACCGCGTTCGAGGGTTACCGCGTCTCCCATCCCCAAGGCTGCGATCTCCCTTTCCACGGCATCCATCTCAGTTTCCAAATATTTGGGCATGATCCCGTTTTCCGCATTGGATGTATCCTTTTCGGCAGCAACAGTGATCACCAGAGGCAGGCCTCCATCAGTTTTCATGAGTGTCAGCAGCGCGTCGATGGATACCTCGTGGTCCCAATCGTCAGGATAATCAAGGCTGAATCTGTGTTCGGTGCTGTTTAGGGTTTTCCAGCCCTCTTCCGCCCAGGCTGGCATTACAGCCAGAGCCAAAATGGCAATCAGGGTCGCGATCGCAAGTTTTTTCATTCTTCCTCCCGGTTGGGGTTGTCTTTATAGGTACAGATATCCCTTTGGGGGATGGTTCCGCCTGCAGATGGTACTCTCGCCCGGGAGCATCCCCTCATCTTTTTTTACTCCGCTTTGCCCAACTGTCCTTGAGGGTAACGATGCGGTTGAAGACAGGTTTTTCCTGAGTGTAATCGTCATCCGCGCAGAAATAGCCCTGGCGCAAGAACTGGAACCTTTCGCCCTGAACAGCTTTAGCCAGCGAGGGTTCAAGCTTGCAGCCTGTAAGCACTTGCAGCGATGCGGGATTCAGGTAATCGCGATAGTCCTTGCCCTCTTCCATTGCATTGAAGTCGGCAATGGTGAAAAGCTGGTCGTAGAGCCGCACTTCGGCATCAATGGCATGGGCGGCACTCACCCAGTGGATGGTGCCTTTCACCTTGCGTTCGTCAGATGTCCAGCCACCTCTTGATTCTGGATCGTGGCTGCAGATAATCTCGGTAACGCGGCCTTCCGTGTCTTTCACCACCTCCCGGCAGGTGACGTAGTAAGCATGTTTGAGGCGCACTTCAGCTCCCGGCGAAAGGCGGAACCAGCCTTTGACAGGGTTTTCGCAAAAATCACCACGCTCGATGTAGAGATGTTTTCCGAACGGCACCAAACGCTTCCCGGCGCCTGGATCTTCAGGGTTGTTCTCAGCTTCCAGTTCTTCGAATTTGCCATCGGGATAGTTCTCGATGGTCAGCTTCAGCGGCTCCAGCACCACCATCACCCGGTTTGCGCGTTTGTTCAGGTCTTCTCGCACGCAGAACTGGAGAAGCTCGAAATCCACGATGGAAGTGGCTTTTGAGACACCAATGCGGTCGGCGAATTCCCTTATCGCTTCTGGCGAAAAGCCTCTGCGCCTCATCCCGGCTATGGTTGGCATGCGCGGATCGTCCCAGCCACTCACCGCTCCGCTTTCCACCAGTTCCAGCAGACGGCGTTTGCTCATCACGGTGTAGCTCAGGTTCAGCCTGGCGAACTCAATCTGTTGGGGGTGGCAGGGCACCGGCAGTTGGTCCAGAAACCAGTCGTAGAGCGGCCTGTGGTCTTCGAACTCGAGGGTGCAGATGGAGTGGGTGATGCCTTCGATGGCGTCTGAAATGCAGTGGGTATAATCGTACATGGGATATATCACCCATTTTATTCCGGTGCGATGGTGCTCGGCTTTCTTGATGCGGTAGATCACGGGATCGCGCATGTTCAGGTTTGGCGATGCCATATCTATTTTGGCGCGCAGGGATTTTGTCCCTTCCTCGAACTCCCCGGCTCGCATGCGGCGAAAGAGGTCCAGATTTTCTTCCACGCTCCGTTCGCGGTATGGGCTGTCATCACCAGGAACTGTCAGGGTGCCGCGGTGGGCGCGGATTTCTTCCTGACTGAGGTCGCAAACGTAAGCCAGGCCTTTCTGGATAAGGATCTCAGCATATTCGTAAAGCTGGTCGAAATAGTCTGAAGCGTAAAAAAGATTGTCCTGCCAATCAAAACCCAGCCAACGCACATCCGCCATGATGGAATCCACATACTCCACATCTTCCTTGATGGGGTTGGTGTCGTCGAAACGCAGATGGCAGACTCCACCGTAGTCTCTGGCAAGGCCGAAATTGAGGCAGATCGATTTGGCGTGCCCGATATGCAGGTAACCGTTCGGTTCTGGGGGAAAGCGGGTCACCACTTTGCTGTGTTTGCCGCTGGCCAAATCCTTGTCTATTATCGTACGGATGAAGTTCGATATCACAGTTTTTTCGCTGATTTCCATATAATCTCGCATATTAGATCTAATTGCACACCATTATTTTCGGCCTGCCCCACGAGTCAAGGGAATTGCGAGAAATTGCCACTCAGGGTCAGGACCGGCTGGGCATGTTTCCAGCTCTCTTAGCAGATATTATCCATAAAGTCTGCTTCAGCACTGGAATGATCTCGTGATGAGAAAGGAAGAGCAGAGTGATCCGCAGTCCGTATACAGTTTTAACCCACTCTCAACGCCGGTGTGAGCAGGACTAAATCACCAATGCCCCAAGTATGGATGATCAGAATTTCTCGGCTCGATTTGCTCATCAGAACTGTTCCTTTCCCAGATTGTTCCTGTTCCTCACACGTAAGGTGGAGAGCAGCTCCAGGCTGAAATCTCTCCAATCGGTCTTGGCTGGAGCCAGGCAGGAGAGCATCTGGCCACCGCTGCTTCGCTGTTCATAAGCGATGATCAGCAGGAACCAGAGCAGATAGGCGATATCGGTGGCGATGGCAGCCCCTATAATTCCCAAAAGCGGGATCAGCAGTATGTTCAGCCCAATGTTCATTACCAGGACGAGTCCGGCAATGAAGATGGTGGCGACGGGGAATCCCTTGCTGTTCAGATAGTTGTTGAAAAGCGAGCCGAAACTGAGCCCGTAACTTGCCGGTATCAGCCATAGATAAACCCCATAGGCAGGCACGAAATCCGCTCCGTAAAAGGTTTGGAGCACCCATTTTCCCAGCAGGGCAAAACCGAGATTGGTGAAGCTGAGAAAAACGAAGAACAGCATCAGCATCTTCTTCATCAGGAGCCACTTGGCGCGGTCGTCCGCGGTATCTGAAAGTTTCACGAAGAGAAAACCGCCAACAACGTTGGATGCTGTTTGCAGCGTGTCAACGATATGCGCTCCAATCGAGTAGATTCCCACCTCGCTAAAACCGAGGAAATGCTTTATGAGCACAATGTCCGCTCGAATCAACAGCATGATCAGCAGGCTGGAAATGAACACCCGGATCCCGAATTTATAGGAATTCAATACAAAACGCGGCTGCCAGTTCCGCCACGGATTACCCCATCTTTTGGCCAGCAAGAAAAAGAGACTGGCTACCGTCAAACCCAGCAACATCGAGCCCAAGATGAAGACCAGCCGCCTTTCCCCCTGGAACATAAAATAACCAAGGGCAAAGAGGAGCAAGCAGGTTAAGGAATTGAGGATGTGACCCAGAGAGTGCAGCCCGATTCGGTCCATGCCCATATAGAGACTCTGGAGGTGCATGAATAGCTTGGTGAGGGTGATGAAGCCTATGAAAAGCAGCATGGATAGAGGATCAAAGACAAAGCCCAGAATTGAGTTCCAGAACCGCAGCAAACCAAGTCCCAAGGCCGCCAACAGCAAGGTTTCCAGCACAAAGGAAAGGATCGTCCAGCCCAGCAGGCTGTTCAGCTTGTCTGGGTTTTTGCGGATCAGATAGGGATAGCTGCGGTACAATCCCAAATCCAGCACCATCCAGATGAAACCTCCCAAGGTTACCAGATAACTGTACTGGCCTTTGAGCTCCACCCCCAAAAAACGTGCGGAAATCCAACTGCAAAGGAAAGACAACCCCATGATCAGCAATCTGGAGCTGCCGCCAAGCAGGATGTTTTTCTTCAGGTTGATTCCGGGCATATAATTATATCCCCGTATCCTCTGAAGCGTTTTTCACGAAGTTAAGACTCGACATGGGACACATAATTATCCGCAGCCCGCCCCTGTCAAATGTTTCTTTGCCTAACAGACAAATAGCTTGACAGAATGGGCCTTCTCCTGACTTTGCGTTTGTCGCCTTGGATTCCGACACTTTCATCAACCAGCTGGACCAGCGACAGGAAGTGAGTTAACAAACATGATCTTCACCCAAACCCTCTTCTGGTTCTCCGTAGCCGCCTTGGCTTACCATCTGGCGGGATATCCCCTCATTATCGCCATCTTGACCCGTTTCAGGAAAAGATACAATCCCACCCCTGCGGAAACAGCTGAATTTCCCCGTGTGACCATACTCTGTCCCGCCCGTAACGAGGAGGATGTGATCGAGGCCAAGATTACTTCTTTCCTGGAACTCGATTACCCCCATGACCGCCTGAATATGATCGTCATTTCGGACGATTCAGAGGACGCGACTAATGAAATCGTAAGCCGCTATCAGGACCAGCGGGTGGAACTGGTGATCCAAAAACCGCGTCAAGGCAAGCAATCAGCCCACAACCTGGTACTGCCGCGGCTGGATTGCGATTACGTGTTTTCTACTGATGCCAACTCCATTTTCGCGCCTGATGCCCTGAAGCTCTTGGTTGCCAGAATGCGCTCTGATTCCAGACTGGCTTTGGTTTCAGGTGAACTGAGGCTCACCCCGGGAGAAGGTGGAAAATCCGGTGAAGGCCTCTACTGGCGCTACGAATCCTGGCTCAAGAAGCTGGACAGCGATTTTCATTCCATCATCGGTGCCAACGGTTCCATCTTTCTCATCCGTCGCGACCTCTTTCAGAGGGTTGATCCCCAGTCGGTGGACGATTTCGAGCGCGTACTAACCGTACTTAAAAACGGCTTTCTGGCGGCTTACGAGCCCCATGCCAACGTTTTTGAGGAAGAAACTGAATCCGCCAGACAGGAAATCGCCCGTAAGATCCGCATCATCACCCCTCAATGGTTTGTGCTGGAACGCAACCTAGCGCTACTCAACCCCTTCCGCTATCCCGCCACCAGCTTCCAGCTCGTTTCCCACAAGCTGCTGCGCTGGCTCTTTTTCGTTTTTGTGTTGACAGGATTCCTTGCCTCCGCTTTCCTGTTACAAATTCGCTTCTACCGGGTGATATTTTTGCTCCAGTGCCTGATTTACGGATTGGGCGTGCTTGGCTTGATCCTTCAAGCTCGTGGCAAGCGCCCGCCATTCTTTTCCCTGCCGGCATATCTGGTGGGGATGATCTGGTCGTCGCTGGTAGCCTTCGTCCGCTATCTGCAGAGAAAGAAGACCGCCATTTGGAACCCGGTGCGTTAGGAGACGCCCTACATAAATGAATATACTAATAACAGGCAGCAACGGCTTTGTAGGCTCCCGACTGATGTGGGAACTCGACCGCCTGGGCCATCAGGTTCAGGGGATAGACCTCAGCGCCCACTGCGACGCCAACCCTCATCCCAAGACGATCCTGGGTGATATCCGCTCCCTGCCCGACCTCAAATCCGCCTCCGGAGCTTTCGAGCTGGAAAACAACGCCGAGATCGATCTTATCATTCACTGCGCCGCTGCCAAACACGATTTCGGCATCAAGCGCGGGGAATACTTTTCCCACAACAAATACGGGACCAAGACCCTGCTCGAATTCGCCTCCCAGAAAGGGATAAGGCGCCTCATCTACCTGAGCACGGTTTCCGTTTTCGGACATCCCGTAGGGGCCGCTGATGAGGATGCGCCTTACGCGCCGGACCATCCCTACGGCGAATCCAAACTGGCAGGCGAACTGCTCTGCGTTGACTGGATAAAGAAAGATCCGCTCCGGGAACTCATTGTGCTGCGTCCCACCGTGATCTTCGGCCCCCACAACTACGCCAACATGTACAAACTTCTGGATACCATGCACCGCCGACCCTGGGTGATGGTGGGCAAAGGCGACCACGTTAAAAGCGTGGTATCCCTGGATAGCGTCACCGGCATGGTCATATTCGCCCTGGGCTTGCTCCAGCCAGGCTTTCAGCACTTCAACTGCGTTGACGAGCCTTACTTAACCCTGCATGAATTGATGCGTTTAATCGCCTCGCAGCCAGGCTTCCGGATGCCCCGGGTGAATATTCCCATCCAAATGGCCGTGGGTATTGGCAGAATCTTTGACCTCCCTGCCAAACTGCTGGGGATCGATTTTCCCATCAACAGTGACCGCATGAAGAAATTCGCCACCGAGACCAATTTCCAAGCCGCCAAGATACGCTCGGCTGGATATGTTCAGACCACGAGCATCGCTTCCAGCATCGCCGAAATGTGCGCTTGGTATCTCAAGAATCACTCTCAAGGAGACAAGAATTGAAAAAGATAAAATTAGGATTGATCGGTTGCGGCCGCATCTCCAAAAACCATTTTGAAGCAGTTTCCCAAATTCCCGAAGCCGAGTTTGTCGCCTGCGCGGATGTTGTCGAAGAAAAAGCCCGCCTCGCCGCCGAGACCTATGGCATAACGAACTGGTACACAGACCATCTGGAAATGCTGGACAAGGAAAAGCTCGACGCAGTAAGCATCTGCACACCCAGTGGACTCCATCCCCAGATAGGCATCGACGTGGCCAAACACAAAGTCAACGTGATCACAGAAAAGCCCATGGCCATCAACATCGACGGCGCCAGCAGGCTGATCAAGGCCTGCGACGCCAACCAAGTCAAGCTCTTCGTGGTGAAGCAAAACCGCCTCAACAGCACCATGCAGCTGCTCAAACAGGCTGTGGACAAAAACCGCTTCGGGCGCATCTTCCTGGCCCAGTCCAACGTCTTCTGGCAACGCCCCCAAGAGTATTACGACGCTGCCAAATGGCGCGGGACCTGGGAATTCGACGGCGGCGCCTTCATGAACCAGGCCAGCCATTACGTGGATGCCATATACTGGCTGCTGGGGAATGTGGACAGCGTGATGGCCTATACCTCCACCATGGCCCGCCGGATCGAAGCTGAGGACACCGGCTGCGCCATCCTCCATTTCCGCTCCGGGATCATCGCCACCCTAAATGTAACCATGCTCACCTATCCAAAGAATTTCGAAGGCTCAATCACCATCATCGGCGAAAAGGGCACCGTGAAAGTGGGCGGGGTGGCCGTCAACAAGATAGAAAAGTGGGAATTTGAAGACTACGACGACGATGACCGCATCGCCCTGGATGCCAACTATCAGCCCCCAAACGTTTACGGATTCGGCCACAACCCCTATTACCGCAACGTGGTGGACGTCCTTCTGAACAAGGGAAAACCCTTCACCGACGGAAGGGACGGTCGGAAATCCGTGGAAATCATCCAGGCCATCTACCAGTCAGCCAAAACAGGAACAAGAGTCTCCCTGCCCCTCTGATCCCATTCTAAAACAAAGCCTCTGACAGCGTTTCTGATCCCAAATCCGGATCAGATCCTCACGCTTTTGATTGTGCCCTGGTTAAGTTTCAGAGCCGGTTCTCCATGGATCATCATCACGATGCCCAGTTCCCGGCCGCAAGCGGGACAGATGGGCCTCGAGAAGGTCGCCGCCCCCGTTAGGCCAACCCGGTCCTCACTCAGCCTGCTGATGAGGCATTTGATAAGCCGCCCCTTTCCCGCCTTGAAATAGCGGAAAAGCCTGAAGCCGCACTGGCAGTCGATGTCGATTATTTTCCCGGTTCGTATCATGTTTTCCTTGCCTGACCCGGTATTTTCCCTGCCTGTGGAGGTCAAGGGAAATCATGGTTTCCCAGTCCAAATCCTTCCTTTTCCCCATTTATTGACGGCTCTCTGTCAAACCGGATAGGTAAAGCCCTCCAGGTTGTTTTGCTGTTGAGTGCCAGCATCCGCTCTAATCAAAATACAGCCATAAATGCTCACCCACCGCCATGTCCTGCATGTCAGGCCCTGAGCCCTCGCTTCCATCCCTCTTTCATGCCTCCCGCACGATGCCCGCATTTGGTGCGAGGATTTAGCGGGAGGCGCGTCTGGGGCATAGAGGAGGGCCTTAACGGCCAGCAAACAACGCTATGATCCTCTACGGGTCACGGGCGCTGTAAGAAGAGGGTATTAAACTGTATAGTAGATAGATATGGTAGTCTCTTAAAACTGATTATTTCTTTTGTGCAAGCTATCACCATGATAAGAAACGAAATGCCGTCTTGAATATTACGCGCGAAAGAGCTTTCCTGGCTGGTGTCTGATGTTCGCAGTCAGGTCCAAGACCAGTCGTTTTTCAGCTCCAAAAATCGAGTGGGGTATTTCTGAAATTGGGAGCTTTGATGCCGTTTTCCAATAAAAGTTCTTGACAATATTGGCCGTTTCAGAGTAAGGAAAAGTAAAATGGCGTGAAAATGAGAGAAACAGCCATCAGGGAGTATAACTTGCTGTTACAGAAGTATTTTGAGACCCGTTTGGATATGATCGAAGCCAGTCTGAAACAATACATTAGTCCTCAGACAGCACCGGCCAAGGAACTCAAGAAAGCCACGCGCTACGCTATCTTCCCCGGCGGAAAACGCTGGCGTCCGCTTTTGCTGCTTGCAATGTACGATATGCTCACCGGAATGAAGGGCAAAAGCATGGCAGAGGCCCTGAAGGCCGCCACAGCGCTGGAAATTGCCCACAACGCGGCCTTGACGCACGATGACCTTCCCTTTTTGATGAACAGGACGGAGCGGCGAGCTGCCCCGGCGCTGCACATGAAATATGACAACACAGTGGGAATCCTTGCCGGTGATGCGCTTTACGCTCTCGCCTTTGAGATTTTGAGCGATATCACCCCTCCCTCCAAGGCTTTGGCCTGCATACGCATACTTTCCATCAGCACAAGGACATACGGCTTGATTGGCGGCCAGGCGGTGGCTTTGGAAAGCAAACACCGGGTGATGAAGCTGAACACACTGCGCTACATAGATTCCAAAAAAGTGGGTTCGCTGCTCCAGGCGGGGGCGGACATGGCCTGCGTTCTGGCCGGGGCGGAGGAAAACACGCGCCAGATCATGAGCGGCTATGCCCTGAACCTTGGCCTTGCCTATCAGATGATAGAAGATATAAACAAAGATTATAAACACGGCAGCGAGGACATAGATTTCGACGAAGATTACGTCCCCGCCTCAAAAAGAACCTACACCGGCTTCCTGGGTTTCGACAAAGCCCGCCTGGCGGTGGAGAAAATGCTGGACGAAAGTTTGCGGATGATAAGCCCTTTCGAACATACGGATGTTCTGGTGGAGTTTGTGCAAATGATAAAGGAGAATCTACCCTGAGAGATGATCGACATTCATTGCCATCTGTTGCCTCAGACCGATGACGGCTCTGATTCTGAGGAAAAATCGCTTGCCCAGCTGAAACTGATGGCTGAGGGTGGCGTCACAGACGTTTTTATGACCTCACACTTCATGCCGGGCTTTTACCAGTATCCGCGTGCGGATTACGACGCCAAACTTGCCAGGCTGCGTGAACTGGCGTCTGGCGAAGGCTTGGGGATCAGGCTGCATCCGGGCTTTGAAATCTTCCTGCATCCTTTCAGCCTGAAAGACATTGAGAAACACGACCTCAGAATGGGAAACTCACGCTACATCCTGGTTGAATCCGACCTCAACGGCCTGCCCAGTGATTTTTACGAATACCTCTACCCCCTGCTCCGCAAAGGCTACAAGCCCATCCTGGCCCACGCAGAACGCTATGTGAGCATCATGAGAAACGTCCATGACGCCAAGGACCTCATCCGGCGTGACATTTACATGCAGGTGAACGCCGGCAGCCTTTTGGGAAACTACGGTGAAAAGGTTCGCCAGACCGCCTGGCTGCTGCTGCGCAACGGCTGGGCCCACTTCCTGGCTTCTGACGACCACGCCAAAACGCCCTACGGATCGTATTTCCAAGCCTTGGAATTGCTTAGGACGGAGCTGGACCCCACCGTTGCTGAATTGCTCTCCATAGATTTTCCCGCCAAAATCATTGCCGACGAAACCGTTCCTTTCAAATACGTTTATCTGCGTCCCAGCCACGAACGGCGCCACCGCAAGAAGAGAAGCTGGTTCCAAAGGATTTTTGGATAAATGCCCAGATTGCTGATCACAGGCGTTACCGGACTCATCGGGCGAGCGGTGCTGAACAATGTTCTGGCCGCCAAAACGGATTACCACGTCACCGCGCTTATTCGCCCTGAAACTCAGCCAGAGCGTTATTCCGCCTTCCGCACCGAACTGGAAATCGTGAAAATGGATCTGGCGGACACAGACAAACTCGCAGCCTGGCTGAAAGACAACGCTTTCGACGCCGTGCTGCACATAGGTGCGCTGCGGGGCGGCCGAAAATTCAGCCACCAGGAATTTCTGCGGGCCAACTTCACCTCTACCCAGTCCCTGGCGGAACACTGCCTTCTGCACAACGCCAAATTCATATTCTGTTCCTCGGTTGGAGTCTTCGGCGCCATCCCGGAGGAATTGCCGGCGAACAACCAGACAGAACGTAACCCGGATAATTATTACCACTACACCAAGATCGAAAGCGAGAAAATGATCCAGCGGATGGTCGTGCGAGGCCTGAAAGCCGCCATTTTGCGCCCTTCCGTGACCTACGGCACCCGCGACCGCGGCTTCCCATACCAGTTGGTGAAGATGGTGCACAAGAACCGCTTTCCCCTCATCAATAAACGCGTCTGGCTGCATCTCTGCCACGTGGACACCATTTCCCGCGCCTTCACCTGGCTGCTGCTGAACGACTACAAACCGGGTCTGGCACTGAATGTAGCCGACCGCGAGCCGGTGGAGCTGCAGCAACTGGTGAACTTCATTTCCCGGGAGTTGAAAGGCGATAACTACCCCTCCATCCTAAAGCTGGACCGGATTTTCTTCCGCTTGGGTGAACAGGCGGCGAAACTCGTCAACAACGAGCTTTGGGTCAGCCGCTTTCAACTGATATCCCGCTCCTGGTTCTATCACGTGGCCAATACCTACGAACTGATGGGCCTCCCCCCCACTTTCACCATTCCGGATATCCGGATCACCATTGAAGACTATCTGAAGAAATAATGGCCATTCCGATCATCAACGACTGGGAAAAATTCTTTGACAACCCCCATGAGGGTTTGGGCTCTTCCTACGAACGCATCGTGCTGAACGAACTGCTGCTGGCCACCGCCAACAAGTATGAAGCCCGGAATGTGCTGGAAAGCCCATCCTTCGGCTTCACCGGTATCAGCGGGATCAACCTCTTCGCCCTAGCCGATTCCGGCCTGGAAGTGACCCTGGAGGATGACAATCCCCGCCGCCTTGAACTGATACGCAATCTCTGGCACACGATGGACCGCTCTTTCACGGCCCGCCACAATCCGGATTTCCGCCGCCTGGATTATCCCGACCGGGCTTTCGACCTCAGTTTTTCCTTTTCCGCGCTCTGGTTCGTGCCGGACCTGAGAGCCTTTTTGAGTGAACTTTCCCGCGTGACCGCGAAAGCCATCTTCATCAGCGTGCCAAACCGCTCCGGCCTGGGCTACAAGATGCAGTTGAAGGACTACAGCGCTGAAAAGTATCCTGACCTCCGCCTTGGCAACATCGACCCGCCGTCGATAATCCGCCTGCTCAAAAACCTGGGCTGGAAACTGGCCGAGTCCGGCTGTTTCGACTGCCCGCCCTGGCCGGATATCGGCATGACCAAGGAGGAACTTCTGGCCAAATGGCTGCCGGGGAGACTGCTGCCTAAAAAGCTGTCCCAGCCAAAGGAAGAGGAGGGCGAGACCCTGAGCATCCTCAGTTATTATTCTGGCGACGATCCCGGTTTTGCCGATCGGATGCGGAGCTACCAGTGGCTGGAAAATGCCGCGCCGGAAGCCCTGAAGCGGGTTTGGGCCCACCATTTCAGGATGGTCTTTGAGCGCTAAACCGATCCTGATGTCCCGCAAGCGCATTGCTTTCCTCATCACTGGCTTTCTTCTGGGACTGGCGCTGATCTGGCTCTGGCTGCGCAGCATCGACACAAACGCTGTGCTGGACAGCATCCGACGGGTAAAACCAGATTTGGTGGCCTTCGCCGCCATCGCCTACCTGAGCGCCTATTTCATCCGCAGTTGGCGCTGGAACCTGCTGTTGAGATCCCAAACCGCCATTTCCCTGGGCCGCACCTTTCTCTACAGCATGGGCGGAAACTGGGTCAACTACCTCATCCCCATCAGGGCCGGAGAGCTGGTGAAGGCCTGGTTTGTGAAACGCAATCACGGCCTGCCCCTGCTCAATGTGCTGCCCTCCATCTTTATTGACAAGACTTTCGACACCCTGGGCATCCTCTTCGTGCTAGTGATGGTTCCGCTGCTGAGAATCCGCGTGTCTGCCGGCCTCACTGTGCTGCTGGTGCTGCTGGGCCTGGTGTTCCTGGTTTCCCTGGGGATTCTGCTGCTGGCGGTGTGGCGAAAGGATGGCGTGGTGAGGTTTTTGCAAACCTTCTTCGCCTGGCTGCCCCGGCGCTGGCGGGAGAAAATCTTCGGCTACATCGACGTTTTCATCCGCGGCCTGAATGTGTTTGAGCAGCACTGGTCAAGATTGGTTGTCGCCGTGCTGCTCACCGCGCTTGGAGTGGGCCTGGACGGCCTCTATTTCCATCTCCTCTTCCGGGCTTTCGGGGTGGATTTTCCTTTCGTTTACGTGCTTTTCGGCTATACCCTGATCAACCTTTCCTACGCCCTGCCCCAGCCCCCCGCCCAACTGGGCAGCAACGAATGGATGATGATAATCATTTTCTCGGTTGGGTTTGCATTGACAAAAGACAGCGCTTCGGCGATCATGGCTTTCGCGCACGTTTTGACGGCCATACTCATCGGCGTGATCGGCTTTGCCGCCATCGCCGCGAGCGGAAGCCAAGTGCTGAAAGCGATTATCCGTGGAGACAAAATGTATGAACAGTGAAGCCATGATCGGCAAGATCGAAGAATTGAAAAGCGTGAAGCAGGGGCTGCTGGCCGAAATCCGCAAGGTCATCGTGGGCCAGGACGACGTGGTGGAAAAAGTGCTGATGGGCCTCTTCGCCAACGGCCATATGCTCATCGAAGGCGTGCCCGGCCTGGCCAAAACCCTGCTCATCTCGACCATCGCCAAAGCCCTCAACCTCTCCTTTGGCCGCATCCAGTTCACTCCGGACCTGATGCCTTCGGACATCACGGGTTCGGACATCCTGGTCTCCCTCAGCGGAGGCGAGCGCCGGGAATTTCAATATATCAAGGGCCCAATCTTTGCCAATATCATCCTGGCTGACGAGATCAACCGCACCCCGCCCAAAACCCAGGCCGCCCTGCTCCAGGCGATGCAGGAATACCAGGTGAGCAGCGGAAACGTGACCCGTCCGCTGGATTTGCCGTTCATCGTGATGGCAACCCAAAACCCCATCGAACAGGAAGGAACCTATCCCCTGCCGGAAGCCCAGCTCGACCGCTTCATGCTCTACATCAACATCGGCTATCCCTCCTATGAGGAGGAGCTGACCATCGTACAAAACACCACCGGCGCCGCTGCGGAAGAGCCGCGCCCCCTTCTTTCGGCGGAGCGGATAATCGCCTTCCAGTCCGCCATCCGCGCCATGCCTCTCAGTTCCCACGTCCTGGAATTCGCGGTGAAGCTGGCCCGCCTCACCCGCCCCGGGAATCCCGAGCTTGACCCCGGCCTAGCCAAATGGATCAACTGGGGTGCCGGCCCCCGTGCCAGCCAGTATCTGGTTTTGGGCGCCAAAGCCAGAGCCGCCCTTGACGGCCGCCTCACCCCTTCGGAAGAGGATGTGAGGGCTGTGGCGCTGCCCGTGCTCACCCACAGGGTGCTGATATCCTTTGCCGCCGAAGCCGAGGGCATGACTTCTACCGACATCATCCGCCAACTGATCAAATGATGCAGGAAACGCCCGCCTGCCTTGTATATACTGCGCAGCCTTCAAAGCTGCCTCACATCCAATAAGGAGTGACAAATGAAACACACTCTGCTGCTTTTTTTGGCCCTTGCCTTCTGCGCGTCCGCGGTTGCCGTCGATTTCCGCGTCCCGCATCTGCTGGTCCACGAAACCGCGATCCAGCCATATAATATCGACTTCCAGGAAGACCAGGTTATCCTCCGCAACCAGAACTTTATCTGGATACATTCCATTTTCAATCCCTGGTCGCCGCGCCTCGAGGCCGTTTTCCGCTCCCAATACATCATTGAGGACGTGAACATGCTGGGCGGGAACCAAATCTACATCTGTAGCCAGGAACCCGCCAACCTCGTTTCCACCGTGGACACCCTTTCCTACCCCGGCACCATCTATTTCACGAACACCGTGCCCGGCAACAAGATCACCCGCGAAGGCTCGATGCTCTATGTAGCCGACCGCTTCAAAGGAATCGACATCATAGACATCGGCAAAGGCGGGATGCGCGAGCTTAAAAGCACCTTTTCCGAAAAGTGGGGCGTCCGCGATTTCATCGCCGAATATCCCTATCTCTGGGCCCTAAACGACTTCGGGCTGGTGACCGTCGATATCTCCGACCTCCAGTTTCCCGTCAGCATGGGTGTAAATTACGAAATCTCCGACGCCACCGTGATGGCCAAAAACGGCGACATCGTCTGGCTGGGCGCCGGGAAAAAGCTCCTCGCCATCAACGCCTCGGATATGAACCACCCCCGCCTCATCTTCCAAACCCGCCTTTCCAACGATATCCGCGACCTCGAACTGAAAGACAACCTGCTCTACCTCGCCCTCGGCCAGGGCGGGCTCAAGATCCTCGACGTCACCAACCCCCTCCGCGTGAACGACCTCAGAACCATCACCCACCCCTACATCGAGATATTCGACGTCGCCCTAGACGGCGACCTCATCTTCCTCGCCCTCGGCACCAAGGGCTGGATGATCTACCAGTACCGCTAAACCCTGTCCTGAGCGACATGAACATCCAATGATATATTAACAGGCCGGCACACGCCGGCCTTTTCTTTCCCAAGTCAAATTAGCCAAATTAGCAAATTAGCACGTCTCATACCGGCACCGGGGGCTGGGATGGCATAATTATGGAACTGGATATACAATATATTGGTG
>JAAYWB010000042.1 GCA_012516855.1 Candidatus Cloacimonadota bacterium | reverse complement strand
CGAGCATCGACGCCAGCAAGGAATGATTATTCCAATGCCTCCTGTCGTCCATGCTCACTACGTTCGCTATACGCCAGGCTCCGGGGAAAATAGCGGTACAGCGACCGCCTGGACAGAGGTAGCAGCGCTCGGTTTGAACAATCCGGTTTGAAGAGAGCCGAATGAGAGCCCGAAAAAAGCAGCGGAGGAAGATATCCATCCGCTGCAATGTTAACAGGCCGGCAGGCAACTAAGCGCGCCAAGCCTGATTCATGTCCAGGTATTATTTCATCAGCAGCATTCTGCGGGTCTGGCTGGCTCCGGCGGTCTCCAGTTTGTAGAGATACACCCCCGAACTTACGGACTTTCCGGCTTCGTCGAGTCCGTTCCAGACAACGCTGTGCTTGCCGCCGGAAAGTTCTGAATCCACCAGGGTCCTGATCAGTTGGCCCTTGGTGTTATAGACGGCCAGGCGTGCCTGACCGCTTTGGGCGAGGCTGAAGGAAAGGGTGGTGCTGGGATTGAAGGGATTGGGATAATTCTGTTCCAGCGCGAAAGGCACGGCCACCGGATCGTTTGCGGCCACATAGCTGTCCGGGGCCAGGGTGGTGAATTTTATGGCCAGACCTGCCTGCAGGGGTGTGGCTGTGGGCGGATAGACGTTGCCGTGAGTGTAGCCGAGGCCAACTGTCTGGGTGTGGTTTTCGATGCCCACTGTGCAGTAATTGGTGGTGAGGCCGGGATTGTCCACGGTGTGGTACTGGACCACGATGTCGCCGTCACGGTCGGCCTGGGGATAGAGGATGATCTGGAATTTCTCCAGGGAGGCGTTTTCCATCAAGTCTATGTTGTATTGGTTGTAGGCGTCGTTCCATTGCACGATGTAGCGGTTGTTGGCGGCGTCGTGCCAGCGGATCAGGCGCATGTTGCTGAAGGTGTTGTCGCCGGTTTTCATGCCTTTGAGGTCGTCCCAATAGCCGGCGATCATGGCGTAAGGGCCCAGCGCGGCAGGGATGTAGCAGTTGTAGAAATCCACCATGTCGGTGGGCAGCAGCGAGATCCAGCCGTTTGAGCACATGGTTACGTGATTGTATTCGCGGCCGTAGAAGCGGAAACTGAAAGGCAGGTCAACCGTGAGTGAACCGTCGTCCATCACCTCCCAAACCGTCCCCTGCCCGCCCAGGGCGGGATCGGTCTCGATCCAGTTGTAAACCGGGGTTTGGGCAAAGCCGGCATCGAAGCTGTCATAGGCGAAATAGCCGTATTCGTCAGGTCCGGTGGGAGAAGTGGTGGCCGGCGTTCCGGCGGTGAGGCTATAGAAAGCGGTGTTGGAATATCCGTTTGAGCTCACCACCATTTTCATGGGCAGGTTGCGGCCATGCCAGGCTTCGGAGCCCACCGTGATATCGACGCTGAATGTCTTGGTCTCGCCGGGGCCGAAGTTGCCCAGGTTCGCGCTTCCGCCGTTCTCAAAGTTTGCCGCGCCGGTGAGGGAGACGCACTGCGCAAGGGCGTCGCTGAGGGGGCTGGCGCTGGTGTTCATCACCTGGAATTCCACGCTGGAGGTTCCGCCGATGGAAATGAGCCCGGAAGCGTTCAGGATGGTGAATTCCGCTCCGCCGCCATACATCTGGAACTGCTGTTCCAGGTTTGTCGCGGCGCTTTGCAGGGTGAAGGATATGTGCCGGCGGGGAACTATGTCCGCGTGGCCAGTGATGGTGAAATTGATCGATTGGGTTTCGCCGGCGGCCAGGGTGAAGGGGCTGTGGTTGTAGTCCACTGTCGCGTATTCGTCCGCGCTGATGTCAAGTTCATTCAGCGTGACTGGCGCGGCGGAGAAGTTTTTCAGCGTGACCTCAGCTTCGAAGACACTGTTTGGATTCAGGGTCTGCTGAGCCGCGTTGTTGGCGGTGATGCCGATCCCGGCGGGTTCGCTGGGGCTGAGGGTGCGCACCAGGGGCAGGAAATTCTCCTGCGACACCGTGATGGTCAGGTCTCCGCTCTGCTGAGGGTCAAGGGGCAGGATGGCGAAGCCGTTTTTCACCTGGGCGTGGGTGTAATTTATGCCATCACGGGTTCCGGTCACCATCGCGCCGAGGTTGGCCGGGGCGTTGATCCGGATGTGGGAGGCGCTGGGGGAGAAGGTCAGCCCGCCCTCGATCACGCTTTCCGGGATGCTTCCGGGCACCAGCACCCACATCTTGAGGCTGGGGTCCCCCTGGAGGTTGTAAACGTGGTAATAGAAGGCCACATACTGGTTGGGGCCGATTTCGTTGGGGAAATTCTTGTAAAGCTCGATCTTGCCCATCAGCACGCTGGAGCCGAAGCCGCGCACCCCATAGTCAAAGATGCTGCGAAAAGCGCCGCTGGAGATGGAGTTGTTCAGCCTGGTCTTGGTATGCAGGTCTGAGGGGCCAACAAAGGCCACGCAGCCGTTGGGCTGGGCCACGCTGCCCATCCGCATCCACTTTTCGCCAAAGCTGGGGTTCACGGAATTGGCGAAATCGCCTGTGTTGCAGACGATGGAAAAGACCACCGGCATGCGGGGGCCGTTGACCGTTGAATTGAGATCCGGATTGTGGAAGGAGGGGTAGTGCCAGCCGTTGGCGTCGCCCCAGCCCCGGTAGCTGACGAACTGCACGCCCTGGTTGATGGAAGCGGTGATGGAGGAGGTGCCCGGATAGGTGGGAGGGTAGAAAACGGTGTCCACAGCGGCGTATCCGTGATCCAGCATCTTGTCGCGCAGCCAGCGTGACATATGCACCGGGGAAACGGGCCGCAAGCCGCCTTCCGCGTAGTTTCCGGCCACTGCCAGACCGCGGGTCATCCAGGCGGTGTTGTTCATGAACGGAGTGCTTTCATAACTCACGGATTTGTTCGCCATGGTCAGGAATTCCGAGATGTCGTTGAAAGACATTCGGCCCACCAGCATCTCCGGGAAATAGTCATCGCCTTCCAGAAGCGTGTACTGGTGGTCATCGGCGTCGTTTTCCGCGTATTCCGGAGAGGGGTAAAATGCGGTGGGGATGGTGTAGGAACCCTGGCCCGTAACGTCGCCCAGCAGCAGCAGGTAATCGCAGTGATACTGCTGGTAGTGGTTTTGGATGAAGTTGCGGTAGTCGGTGAGGGTGCTGCCGATTTCGCCGGGATACGCCACGTAAACGTCAAATCCTTGCTGGCGTTTCCACTGCACGAAGCTGGTTTGGTAATTGGCCAGGTTGTCGTGGCTGAGAATCAGCATTTTGGGGCGGGCCACGGGCAAATCGCGCAGGTAGGAGGTGTCAAAGTTGTCCGCCAGTTCCCGGTAGGCGTCAATGAAGGCGGGAGAGACGCTTTGGGGCAGGGGGATGGGTTGTTGTCCGGCCAGGGAGAACTCCGCGTTCGTGAGGGTCCGGATGCTTTCTCCGTCGTCGATCTGGGTTTCGACGAGCACGGTGAAGCCGCGCATCTCGCGGAAGCTGAAGCTGTTGCCGACGCTCAGGGCGTCCAGGTTCCTGTTCTGTTCGCTGTAAAGGAAATTCCCGTTCCGGTCGAAAACCTTCCATTCCAGGCTCTGCACACTAAGCTCCACGCTTTGGAAGGGCAGGGCATAGGTGCGCGAAAGCAGGGTGGTTTCCGGAAACTCGGGATCATCGCTGTCAGTGGCTTCCAGAGGGGACAGACGCAGATTCTGCAGGCGCGCGGAGAGCCCGGAGGCGGTGGTTTGGCAAACATCCCCGGCTGCGGCGTAAAGCACGCCCAGGGAAAGCATTATGACTATCAATAAGTAATATCTCATTGGTATCCTCCCATGATACTGGTGATACCAGTATGCAAGTTTCATTCCGTAATCTCTCCGCTTTGATAATTAGGTGACATTTGGAAAGTTTCTTGCTTCAGTTATAATCTCTTAAAGAAGATAATTGGACAGATGATGAAAAAATCACTTGGATACACCCTGCTGCCCCTGCTGGCCGCGATAGCCCTTTTCAGTTGCGGGACCAACACCCCGTTGGTGCCCGGCGATAACGAGAGCATCCTGAGTTTCGGCTCCGACCAGTCTCTGGAAATTGTCACTTGGAACCTCCGCACCTTCCCCCTCGACCAGGCCAGCATCCAAACCATAGCCCAGATCATTCCCCAGATGCGGGCTGATATAATCGCCTTCCAGGAAATCATGGACAGCTCCGCTTTTCACGAACTCGCCAACCTGATACCGAACTACTCCGCCCATATCTATAACGCCACCAGCAGCTACCGCCTGGCTTATCTTTACGATACCCGGGTGGTCCGGGTAAACGACGTTTATACCATCTACGAGGGCCAAACCAATCCATTTCCCCGTGCGCCCTACGTCCTGGATTTCGACTTTCAGGGCCGGAACTTCAAAGTGATAAACAACCACCTGAAGGCTTATGGCGACAACTATATCGACGAATCCGACCCTTGGGACGAGGAATGCCGCCGCCGCCTGGCCTGCCAGATGCTGGACCAGTATATCGTGGAAAACCTCCCCAATGACAATGTGATCGTGGTGGGCGATATGAACGACCAGATCGCCGAACCGGAGGAATACAACGTGTTCCGGGTCTTTCTGGACAAACCGGAGGAATACCGCTTCGCGGACATGCACATCGCCCTGGCCCCTACTTATAACAATGTTTCCTACCCTCCCTACGTTTCCCACATCGACCACATCCTGGTCACCAACGAACTTTTCGACGCCCTCGACAATGCCAACAGCGTATGCCGCGTGATCCGCGTGGATGAATTCATGGGAAGCTGGCAAAATTACTTCAACCAGATTTCCGACCACCGGCCTTTGGGGGTGAAACTTTTTTTCTAAGGCTCTATTTGAAAGAGAGCCTTAAATGACCTTATCATGGAATCATGGGCCCAAAAATAACCTGTCCAGGGGAGGGTGCAACTCCTCCCTTTTTGTATAAATTCACAAATCAATCCAGTAGGGAGAAAGTAGGGAGAATGGCTTATAACGTACTCTGCATCAGGGTTTGGAGCCTATAGATTCACAATTCACAGCCCTCTATTACATAGAACTCCCCCAGGGGGGATGCAAATGGAATATATAATATAATATTATATAAAAGTATTAAATATATTATATATATGATATATCTATATTTCATAGAGATAGCTACTATCTTGCATATGCTATCTCTTGTTGCATCAGTCTGGATATAAGAGGGGCCGTATTTGTGAATCTATAGCCCTGAAACATATACTGGTAAAGGGTTTCAGGCTCATCTCCCTACTTTCTCCCTACTTTGGGATTTGTGAATTCATGGCCTTGTCCCACACCCACGTCATTCTGAGCTTGACCCGGAATCCAGTGTACATCCATTCATGGATCCCGGATCAATGTCACCTCGCGGGCTCGGTGACGTCCGGGATGACGTATATTCGGTTCTCCGGGCAATGCCTTTACGCGTCATTCCGGGCTTGACCCGGAATCCATACCAGCAGAATAGTCTATAAACCACCACCCAACCCCACACCCACGTCATTCCGGGCTTGCCCCGGAATCCAGACCGGGCGGAATAGCCCATAAACCACCACCCGACCCCACACCTACGTCATTCCGGGCCTGACCCGGAATCCAGTTTATCCATGATCCATTATCATTTTCCGCGATTTTCTGTGACGAATACCCCGTTTTGTTACCCACTATATATGGAGCCTTTGCCGTATCCCATTCACATCCTATTCATTTCCCGTTGAGTTCCTGCCTGTCAAACGGGAACTAAACGGGAGGCGAAAAAGAGGCGAGTGGGAAGGGGCAAAGGGCAAATCCAAAGCAAAGAAAGAGAGGCCCCGGACAAGCGGGGCCTCTGGCGGAAAAGGTTTTGAGATTATTGGGAAGGGGTCACTTCATCAGGACCATGCGTTTGCTTTGGACCTGGGTGCCGTCGCTGAGGCGATAGTGGTAGATGCCGGAGGAAACTCCGCGTCCCTGCTCATCGGTGCCGTCCCAGACGGCGATGTGGCTGCCCCTCTCCAGATGTCCGCTGGCCAGGGTTTTCACCTTTTGGCCGCGCATATTGAAGATTTCCAAAGTGTAGGATTTGGAGGGGTCGCTGATCTGGAAACCAATGCCGGTGCTGGGATTGAAGGGGTTGGGATGGTTTTGCAGCAGCCGGAAGGCTTCCAGGCCGGGAACCACGGGGTCGAGGCCGGTCACCGTTTCGTTGTTCAGTTTTTGGGCGTAGAGGCCGAGGATCTCGGTCTTGCCGCTGGAGCGCCCGTCCGCCCAGATCGCGTAGGCATCGTTGCCCAGGGTCACGATGATGGGATTGTATTGCATCTTGCCGGCGTCGGACAACACATCGCCGAAGGGCGAGGTCTGCACGAAGCTTCCGTCGGATTTGATATACTTGTAATAGATGTCGGATTCAATGTCGAAGTAATCCACCCAGGCTATCACCATCCCTCCGTTGTCAAAGCGGGCGAGGCCGGGGTTGGACTGGGTGCTGTCTTTCTGCACCACAAAGTTGCCGAGGTTGCCCCAGAGGGGTGATCCTGCCAGGGAATACTTCTGGGCGATGATGTCGTATTGGCCGCCGATGTTTTCGCACCAGGCAAAGACGATCTCGTTGCGGAAGCCGTCCTTGTCCACCAGGCTGGGCTTGTCCTGTTCACGCCCATAATCGGCCAGATTCACCCCCAGCGGGTCCCAGAGGCGTTCTCCGCCGGTGGAGAGGTGCTGCCCGTAATAGTTTTGGACAAAGTCACCGCGGGCGTCCTGCCACATCACGAAGATGCCCTGGTCGGTTTTTGTGGTGAGCGGGAAACGCTGGTTAGTGTCATAATTGGAATGGGTGGAGGCCATTTGCCCGGCTTCGGGCCAGCCATCCGCGGCGTTGCCGTCCAGGCCAACCTTTTTCACATACACGCTTTGGGTGAATTCGGAGGGTTTGTAGTTCTGCCAGGTGTAATAGTTTTCCTTGAGGTCGGTGATCACGCACTCGCTGTTCAGATCAGCGCCGGAGAGGGTGCTTACCATCACGCCGTCCGGACCCCACTGCTTCTGGTTGTTCTGGATCATCTGGCCATACACGTGATAGCGGTAGCTGGTGTTCACCTGGTCGTAGTTCGACCATCCCACATAGAAATTCCCGTCGAAATAGCTGATGCGGGGGTCTTTCTGGCTTAGCGGGTCCATTTCCGTCAGTTCCATCCCCGTGTCGCCCCACAGCCTGTTTCCGCTGGGATCGAGCAGTTGGAGGTAGATCTTTGGGTTGGGGTTGCGGTTGTCTTCCCAGGCTATGGCGATATGCCCGTCCGGGGTAACGGCCGCGCTGGGGGTGAGCTGGTTGTAGCCGGTGGAAAGGGTAACCGGCCGGCCGTTGGGTTCCAAAGCCACGCTGCCGTCGGGATTGAGGAACTGGAAATAGATCTGGTAGCCGAGGTTGGCGAAGCGGGTGTCCTGCCAGATAATCACGGTGTCGTTGGCCCGGGGCAGGAAGAGATAGTGGTCCAGCGGGGTGTCGCCGCTGAGGCCCCAGAAAACTTCCTCGCCGTTCAAGGCCAGTTGGGCGGTGCCGGCGGTGTTGTAAACCTGGTAGTAGATACCCACGCTGCCGTTGCGGATGTCCATCCAGTTGATGAAAACGTTGTCTCCCGCCACTTTCACCAGGGCGCTGCACTGCTGGTTGGGAGCGGAGCAGACGGGCTTGCCGTTTGCTTCCCAGAGGGCTGCTCCTGTCGCGGAAAGGTGCTGGGCATAGATGTCGTCGTTGGGTGTGTTGCCGTTGCGCAGGTCATCCCAAACGACGTAGCAACCGCCATTGCCATCGGAGGCCATGCGGGGTCCGACCTGGTCGAAATCCGCCACGCTGAGCGCCACGCCATTCGCATCCCAAAGCAAATTGCCCGAAGCGCTTACCTTCTGAGCGAAAAGGTCCGGATGCTGGTCGTTAAAGCGTTTGTCTTCCCAGATGATGATGACGGCGTTGTCGCTGGTGGCCACGATTCTGGGGTTTTGCTGCTGGGCGAAGACGGGGTTGCCGGAATCGCCATAAACGACGAAGGGATCAGGCCAGAGTAGTTGTCCGTTCAGATTCACTTTCTGGGCGTAGATATCGGGATCGGTGTTGCGCTGGTCCTGCCAGGTGAAAACGAAATCCCCTCCGGAGAGGGCGGCCATGCGCACTTTGCCCTGGTTGCCATCGGCATCGGAAAGCACCACCAGTTCAGGCCAGGCCATGGTGCCGTCGGGGTTGAAGCGTTTGAGGAAAATGTCTTCCGCGCCCACATAGCTGTGGGTGTAGGCTATCATCAGCCCACCCTGTCCGTCGGGCAGCATGGTGTTTTGTTCTTCGTCGCCGGTGCCGTTGGCAATGGGGATGCCATTCAAGTCCCAGACGGGGTTTCCGGAAGCGTCGATCCGCTGTCCGTAGAGGTCTTTGCTCGGGTTGCGTGAATCCGACCAGACGATGTAGGCGCCGCCAGCATTGTCTGGCTCCATGTTCAGCGCGATTTGGGTCTCCCCGGCGGTGCAGACGGGTTTTCCGCCCGCGGGCCAGAGCAGTTGGCCGTTGGCGTCGATTTTCTGGGCGTAAACGTTGCCGTCAAGGTCGTCCGAAAAGTCGATCCAGGCGATGATGAAATTGTTGTCCGAGGTCATGGTTATCACGGGATCTTCCTGGCGGTCCGGCTTGCCGTCGATCAACACAGGCTCGCCCCAGACCATGTTTCCGGCCGCGTCAACCTTCTGTGCCCAAAGGTCTCGCTCGCCCAGCTTGGTGTCAGACCAAACGTAAATGGCGCAGCCATCGGCGGTTTGAGTTCCGGTGCGGAACCATTCGATATTAACTCCCTGGCGGATGGGAACGGCGTCGTTCCAGACCAGGGAGGCGGTCAATGAAACTATGAATCCCAGTAAGAGGATGATCAGGACTGCATTTTTCACATGTCTCTCCTTGCTTGATGCTAAAATATGATAAGCCCTTCAGGGCCAGGTTTTTTGAATACGGTCATTCTGAAATATGCAATTATGCTTCCAAACGGCGAAAAACTGTTCGGCCGGCGACCACGGTTTCCTCCACAAGCCACTCGTGGCCCCAGAAGCAGAGCGCGGAGAGCAGGTCTTCATCCGGGAGCGCCGGGGAGGGTAGTCTCAGGAAACAGAGGTCCGCTTCCTTGCCTGGTTCAAGACTGCCGATCCGTTCCTCCAGGCCCAGCAGGGTGGCGTTGCCCAGGGTGATGTGGTGAAAAAGGCGTTCGGGTTTCAGGGAATGGGCGCTCTGGCGGAAATTGGCCATCTTGGCGTGGTAGAGCATGCTCAGGGCGGTCCCGGCCGCGACATCGCTGCCGATGCCGATCCGCAGCTTTTTGGCAGCCAGCGCCGGGTAGTTGAATTCGCCGCTTTTGAGGAAGAAATTGGAATCTGGACAGTGGGCAATTTTGCAGGCGTGGGCGGCCAGGATGTCCAGTTCGGCCTCGTCCAGATGAATGGCGTGGGCGAGGATTGTCTTGTCTGTGAGCAGTCCCAGACGTTCGTAAACCTGGGTGTAGGAGTCGGCTTCGAAGAGTTGGAGGACATGTTCAATCTCGCCGCGGTTTTCCGAAAGGTGGGTCTGAATCCAGGCACTTCTCGCGGAGGCAAAATCGGCTACGCGAGACATCAGTTCTTTAGAGCAGGAAAGCGCGAAACGCGGGGTGAAGACATATTCCAGCAGGGGGTTCCGGCCATGCCAGCGCTCAAACAGCTCCACGGAACGGGAAAAGGCGTAGTCCGTGGACTGGATCAGTTCCGGAGGGCCGTTGCTATCCATCATGGTCATACCGATGAAGGCCCTGGCGCCGGAGGACGCGGCACTGGCAAAGGCGGCTTCACAGGCTTCGGCGAAGGGCGCGGTGTAGATAACGGCGGTGGAGGTCCCGGCAGCGAAGAGGGCCTGGAAAAACTCGTCGGAGAGGGTTTTGGCGTAGGCGGGGTCCGCCGAACGGGCCTCTTCGGGGAAAACATGGCGTTCCAGCCAATTAAGCAACGAGGGTTCATAGGCGCCGCGGATTCGGTATTGGGAAAGGTGGACATGCACGTCGATGAAGCCGGGCAGGCAAAGCAGGTCACGGCGGTCTTCGCAATCTTTGTCCAGAGCGGGATCGAAGCGGCGGATGAAAGCTATTCCGTCCTCATCCCAGGCGATCACGTGGTCCCGGTAGATCACGGCGGCGTCGGGAGTGAGCGGGGTGAGCAGCTTGGTTCTAATCTTGCGCATGGATGATTTCCCTGATGGAGACGATTTCAGCATCGCCCAGTCCGAAATGCAGTTCCTGACTGCTTTGGGAGGAGGTGCCCTTAGCGGAGCTGAGCTCCCGCATCAGGCTGTATTCGCTGCCATCGGGGCGTTTCAGCTTCACTTCCACTCGGGTTCCGAAAGCGGGGGAGTTCGGATATTGGGAATATTCGGCGGGATCAGTGATCAGCACAACTTTTCCGTTGTCCCAGACAGGCTTAACGTAGAGGGCGCGGAATCCGTTATGGCTACGGTTGAAGAGGATTTTGGCGCCGTTGCCGCTGCCCACAACCAGATCGGTGAAGCCGTCCCGATCCAGATCCGCGGTGGCGTTGCCCCAACCGTTGAACACCCTCGCCCCGGCCAGGAAAGTTATGTCGGTGAAAGTGCCGTCGCCGTTGTTTTTATAGAGGTAGGAGCGGTCGTTTTGATAAACCGAGGTGATGAAGAGGTCCAGGAAACCGTCGTTGTCGGCGTCCAGCCAGAGGGGATCCGAGTGAAGTTCGTCGTAAGTGATGCCCGCTTCCCGCGTCACGTCTGTGAATTGCCAGTACCAGAGGGTGTCGACGCCGATCACTTTGTGGCATAAGCCAACGTTGCGAAGCAACTGGCTCACATCCGAAATCTCGATGTAGCGCGGATGGGCCAGGTTCGCGATGAAGAGGTCGAGGTCGCCGTCGTTGTCAAAATCCCCCCAGTCAGCGCCGATGCTGTGGCCGTACCAGCCATCCTTGTAACGTCCGCTCAGGCCGTCCCGGGCCGCCACATCCAAATAAAGGCTGTCGGCATGGTCCCAGCAGAAATTGCGGGTGAGGCGGTAATTGGTCACCAGGATTTCCTGCTCTCCGTCGTTGTCGTAATCAGCAGGCGCCACACCCCGTCCCGCCAAGCCCGGTTCCCTGGTGTAGCCGGGTGTTCGGAAACCCAGTTCCACGCTTTTGTCGCTGAAGTAGCCGCCATCGTTTTGCCAGAAAAAGTCAGGATATCCGGCCTGGACCTGCCAGGTTTCGTAGTTCGCGGTGTAAAGTGAGGGATAGCCTGTGCGGCCGGTGTCGATCCAGGCGGCGCCTTCGGTGGGAAAACGGTCATCGATCTCGCCGGCGCGCTCGTTTACCTTCACGAAGCGGCTGCCTTGCTGATTCTTCATCAGGGCTTCGCCGAGGCCTTCGGAGTTGTGGGAAATGGCCACGAAATCAAGCCAGCCGTCGAGGTTGAAATCTGCCCAAAGCCCACCGTTGGAATTGAGCCGGCTGATGTTCATGGAATCGCTCAGGGCCACGAAGTTCCGCCCCTGTTCATTCCGGTACAGGGCGTTGCCGTTGAAGAGCAGATCATTGTAGCCGTCGTTGTTATAGTCGCCGATGGCCACCCTGGTGTAGCGCTTATCCGGGAAAGGATGTTCCTCGAAAATGATGCCCCGGTAACCGGCCAGGGAACGCGCCCAGGTTATCAGCCCGGCCTCTATGCCCAGCTTCTGGCGTAGCTCTTCCAGGGCCGCAAGGCAGGCCTTGTCATACTTCCGGCGCGGCGAACCAAGTATCAGCGACCGCGTGAAGCTCCTGGCAGCCCGCAGAAGAAAGAAATCCTGGTTGGGCAACGCTTCGATCCTGCCCTGCCAATAGCTCAGTTCCGCCAGGTCGCCCCGGTCGTTGTTCGCGAAGGAAAGGGTCTGGATATCGCTGAGGAGCTGCTGGAAGGCGGGTCCGGCTGAGGGGATCAGCGCGGCGAGGTTTGTTTCGTCGCCATAGAGGTTGTGTTTGGCCAGGAGCGAGTAGTATTCAGCCTTGAGCCTGGTGAAGCGCAGCCGGGTGTTCCATTCTGCCGGGGTGAGAAGGTCATAAAGCACGCGCACCTTTTCTTCGCGTGAGTAGTCTTTCAGGGCGGAATCGAGCATGTAGGCCACCTGGTTGAGCAGCAGGGAGTTGTCCGGCCGGGAACGCCTGTAGGCTGGACTGAGCATGTAGATGGCGGAAATGTAAAGATGCAGGTCGGATTGGAATCCCTTTTCCTGGACGAGGGCTTCCATCTCGTCGTAGGCGCCGACGCTGGAAAGGTGGTAAAGCTTGTAGTAATAGGCCACCTGGCCCCACTCGGAGAGGGGATAGTCGCGTTCGAAAGTGTCAATGAGGGCCAAAGCCAGCGAATCGGAACTTTCCACACTGATCCGGTCGATCATTTCCCTGGCTAGGCTTTCTATCACTGGATTGTAGCCGCGAACATGGCGCAGCTCATGCAAAAAGTCTTCATCAGATGTCCCGTAGAGATGGTGGTCCAGTACGATTTGCTCGTCCGGTGAGGTGAATTCTTCCACCAGTTGCTGCCTCACTTTTTCGAAAGCAGCGTTGTCGATTTTGATTTGATCGGCAAGACGGAGCCATTCCAGCGCGTCAGCCAGGGAGTGATGGCCCAAAGCCAGCCGTTCGCGGCAGAGCAGTTCCAGTTCCGGTTCCTGGGTTCGTAGCGCGAATTCCAAAGCCAGGCGGACTTCCGTTTCAGGCCCGCAGATCAGTTCCTCCACCTTGCCGGAGTGCTTTCGCAATACTTCGAAGTTTTCGGTGGCCAGCAACCAGGAGAAATCCTCGGTGCTGATAGCGCCAAGCGCCGCAGCAAACAGCAGGACGAGGATAAGACAGTGTTTCATGGCTTATCCTTCAAAGTGGCGATGAGAGCGTTCATATCTTCAGCACTGAAGCGGTAGGTGGCGTTGCAGAAATGGCACTGGGGTTCGATTCCTTCCCGCATGGAGGAGAGTTCTTCTTCGCCAAGAAGCAGCAAAGCCCGTTCAAATCGTTCCCGCGAGCAGTTACATCTGTATTGGATGGGGCCAGCCGGCGTAAGCTCCAGCTCGCTTTCCTTCACCACAAAGCGCTTGAGGATATCCGGCAGGGAGAGGCCCATGTCCATCAGGTCTGAAACGTTGGGTGTCCGGCTCAGAGCGGCGGTCAGTTCGTCGGCAAGTTTGGGATCGGCATCCGGCATCTGCTGGATGATGAAGCCCCCGGAAGCCCGCACGGCGGCGGTTTTATCGATCAGCACGCCGAGGTTCACCACGGAGGGAATTTGCTCCGACTGATCGAAATAATGTGCCAGATTGAGCGCCAGTTCGCCTTCCGAGAGGACAGTGGTGCCGGTCACCGGTTTTTTGTTGGGAAAGCCGCGGATCACGCTCAAGGTGCCGGTTCCCAGTGCGCGTACGGGGAAAAGGTTTGCTTCGGCGTCGTCCAGCCACAGCCGGGGCTCCAAAGCGTAGCCACGCAGGTCGCCACTTCCGGAGCAGATCACCAGAGCACCTTTCAGCGGCCCGTCCCCATCTACCCGCAGCGAAACCTCGCCCTCAGCCAGTTTTAGGTCCATACTCAGCATCGCCACAGCAGGGATCATTTTGCCCAGCAGCAGCGTGTTCACCGGAGAAAGATCATGCAGGTCGCGTATCGTTTGGGCCGTTTGGGTGGACGACACAGCCAGCACCCGGAATTGCCCTGAAAAAGCGGTTCCCCGCCAAAGTTGGTCATTCATGTTGCATCCATTGGGTGGAGATTTCCGTGCCCGGGTAATAGTGTGAAAGTATCTGCAGATGGTCATCGCCGGCCCGGGCCATCCTCAAAGCCCCCACCTGGCACATTCCCACGCCGTGTCCCGAGCCCCGGCCTTTGATGGAGAGGGTTTCCGAGGGATAGATCCCCCCCCCGCCGTTGTCTGTTGTCACGAAACCGCCCTCAATGTAGAAAAAGGATGATTTAGCACCGCCAAAAGCCTGACGGATTCTGTATTCGCTGGTCAGTCGCACAGCTTTCTCACCGTGAAAGGTGATGTCTGTGATCCGCCCGGAAGCTCCGCGGCGGTTGATTACGAGATGGTCGATGTCAGCCAGTCCCACGTTTTTGGCCAGTTCTCTCCGCTTCAGTTGTCTGCTCCAGGCCAGAGCCGAAGCTTTCCAGGCGCTGTTGCCTTTTTCGGCTGTTTCCTCCAGGATCCAGCGCCTCGCGTCCGCTTCATCGGCAAGGTTCAAACCCGCGGCCGCCTCATCGCACAGCACTCCGCCGAGGTGAGGTAGGGGAGCCCCGTCCCAGATGGCTTTGGAGGAGTCGGTTCTGCCGCCGCAGCAGCTGTGGTAGGTGGCGTCGGCGATGCGGCCTTCACGGGTCAGAATCTCGCCTGCAGTTGAACTGGCGGCTAGGCGGACTGTCTCATTCTGCCTGTATTTGCCTTTGTAAACCTGGCAGTGGGTGGCGTTACAGAGATCGTAGCCGTCTTTTTTATGGCTGTTGCTCAGAAGCAGGCTCACGGCGTGGGTCCTGGCCGCCACCGCCTGGGCTTTCATTGCCTCCAGAGGCGCCTTGCTGCCGATCTCGTTGGCGATCACCCCGGCCACGTAATCTTCCAGAGGAAGCAGATGCGTTAGCACCAGCCTGCCCTCCACGCATTTCAGCAGGAATTCTCCGCTGAAGCCCAACTCATCCCCATTAAGGCAGAGGGGGTCCGCGGAACTGAGATGCAGCGGTGTTTCCAGATACCGGGCAGCCCCTTTGGCGCCTGTGACCCGGACCGTGGCATGAAGCAAGGGTATGCCCTGAACCTTCTCCTCGCTGACTCCGGCTTCCCGGGCGAATCTCAGCGCCGTCGCTTTGTCCGCGAAACTGTGTTCTGAATAGACCAGGTTTTCCCGCTTGATCACCAGGCTGGAATCCTCCCAGGCAAAGCTTTCCCTCAAAACTCCGTTGGAATCAGTGTCCCATGGTCTGCTGCTCTCCAGCCAGCTCCAACTGGATAGCGTGGCTGAGTTATCCAGGCTGATCCTGATGGGGGTATCGATACCGAGTGAGAGGGGTGATTCCCTTTCTGATACAACCACTTTGGTGGCTGCACTGCTTTCGGCTTCCAATTCGATGCTTGCCCCGGAACAGAGCAGCACCTCGATGTATAATTGTCCATTCCGGTACTCAGCAGCGGCCAAGCCTGTCAGCGATAAAGCCAGGCACAAAGCAAGCGCCACTTTAAATATCAGGGCAGTTCTCATTATTGTAGATCTATTTAACCACTGATCCAGGTGGACAGGCCTGGGCGGGGTGGACCAGCAGCAGGGCGTCCGGGGTGTTCACCGCCAGCACCATCCCCTGCGAAACGATGCCGCGGATGCTGTGGGGTTCCAGGTTCACCAGCATCAGCACTTGTTTTCCGGCTACGTCTTCAGCTTTGTAATGTTCGGCGATTCCAGCCACCAGTTCGCGCTGTTCGCTGCCGAGATCAACCTTCAGGCGCAGCAGCTTGTTGGTTTTGGGAACTGGGGCGGCTTCCAGGACTGTGGCCACACGGATGTCCAGGCGGTCGAAATCTTCATAGGAGATCTGGGCCTTGATGGGTTCTGCGTTATTGGGTTTTCCAGCCTTGGCAGCTTTCTCATGTAAGAGGGCGATTTCGGCCTCGATCGTGGCATCGTCCAGCTTGGCAAAGAGGGGCTTGGCTTCCCGCAGGATGTAGTCAGCGCTGAGATCCGGCTGTTCCCATTCTTGCAGAGGTTCCAGGCCCATCATATCGCGCAGGCGGTCCATTGAGACAGGCATAATGGGGAAGAGGGCCACGGAAACCAGCCTTAGCAGGGTGAGGCAGGTCCAGAGAGTTTCCTTCACCGCATCGGGATCGGTCTTGATCCCGGCCCAGGGCTTGCGTTCGTCGAAGAAGCGGTTGCCCAGGCGGGCGATTTCCATCACCAGCCGGGTGTTGGCTTTCACCTGATAGTCCTGGTAGCCGGAGTCGATTTGGTTGAACAAGGCTAAAGCCTCGTCCAGAACGGCTTTGGCGGCGGGACTTAGCTGCGGATGGGCGATTCTGCCCTCGAAGTTCTTGCCAGAGAAGGCGAAAACGCGGTTGGCCAGGTTGCCGAGCACATTGTTGAGTTCACCGTTCACCTTTTGCTGGAAATCGCGGAAGGAGAAGTCACTGTCTCCCTTTTCCGGAGCGATGCAGGCCAGATAGTAGCGTATGTATTCAGCGGGGAATTTGGCCGCGATTTCGTCAGCCCAGATAGCCCAGTTGTGGCTGGTGGAAAGTTTTTGCCCTTCCAGGTTCAGAAATTCGTTGGCGGGGATGTCATAAGGCAGGCAATAGCTTTGGTTTTGCCCCATAAGCACCGCTGGCCAGATGAGGGCGTGGAAGATGATGTTGTCTTTGCCGATGAAGTGGACCAGCCTGGTTTCGGGATCCAGCCAGTAGTCTTTCCAGCGCTCCGGCTGGCCTATGCGTTCTGCCCATTCCACGGTGGAGGAGATATAGCCAATGGGGGCCTCAAACCATACATAGAGCACTTTGTCGCCGGCATCGGCCAGAGGCACGGGCACGCCCCAGCTCAGGTCACGGGTGATGGGACGCTCCACCAGTCCCTGTTCCAGCAGGTTGAGCATGAAGTTGCGGACGTTTTCCTTCCAGTAGTCCTTTGTGGCGATCCAGCGTTCCAGATGCTCTTTGAAATCGTTCAATTGCAAATACCAGTGGGTGGTTTCACGAATTTCCGGTTTGTTCCCGCAGATTTTGCAACGGGGTTCGATGAGGGTGGTGGTTTCATAGATTTGGCCGCAAGCGTCGCATTGGTCGCCACGGGCGCCGGGGTCCTGGCAGCGGGGGCAAGTGCCTTCCACATAGCGATCAGGCAGATAGCGTTTGTCGTGTTTGCAATAGAATTGTCGCGTCACTCTGGGGATGACGTGTCCCTTGTCATAGAGGGCGCTGAAGAAATCCTGTGAAAGCTGGTAGTGGGCTGGCCGTGAGGTCCCGGAAAAGTTGTCGAATTCGATTTCCAGGGCGGCAAAAGCGTCCCGGATGGATTCGTGATAGCGTTTCACCACCTCGGCGGGGCTGACTCCTTCCTGGTCGGCGGAGATGGAAATCGGGGTGCCGTGTTCGTCTGTGCCGCAGATGTAGATAACATCCTCGTGATGCAGTTTCAGCCAGCGGACGAAGATGTCGGCAGGAAGATAGGCCCCGGCTACATGGCCGATATGGAGTTTGCCGTTGGCATAGGGAAGGGCGCTGGTCACCAGATATTTCATTTTTCTTCTCCAATGAAGGCCTGATGGAGTTTCAGGACGCAGGGGCGAGCCTGCTCCGAAGGCAGCATCAGTTCGATGGTCATGTCGCTGTGCTGAACACGGCGGATGCCGAAGGGGGCACAGAGTTCAAGGGTGCGGGCCAGCCAGCCGGGATCGAGGTTGATTCCCAAACCCACCAGGGTAACGTAACCGAAGCCGTCTTCCCAGGACAGCGCTTCAATATCATGTTGCCGCAGCAAATACTCCGCTTCGCCGCGGTATTTTTCCTCAATCATCAGCTCGATGCTGTTTTCGTCCACGGAGTATTTGAATATCTCGTTGTTCCAGTCCTGCAGCAGTTGCGTAAGTTTGGCGTCGCGGGCCAGTTCCAGGCGGATCAGGTTTTCCTTGTGCGCGATGGCCGTTATCTTGCGTTCTTCCATCATCTCTTCCTTGCTTGCTTTTTCTGTGTGGATCAGGGTTCCGGGCGCGAAACTGCGCGAATTTTTCACCTCGACTGGAATCTGGTATTTGCTGGCGAATTCCACCGCCCGGGGGTGCATCACTTTGGAGCCGTTATAGGCCAGCGCCAGCATCTGTTCATAGCCGATTTGTGGCAGCAGACGGGCTTCAGGAACCACCCGCGGATCGGCGGTGAAAACCCCGTCCACGTCGGTGAAAATCTCGCAGCACCCGGCTTGGAGGTAACAAGCCAAAGCCACCGCCGAGGTGTCAGAACCGCCCCGGCCCAGAGTGGTGATCTCCTTGGCCTGGCTAACGCCCTGAAAGCCTGCCACGATCACTATCTTGCCCCCGCTCAACTCCTGGTTGATGCGAAAGGCGTTCACGTTCAGGATGCGGGCATTGCCATGCTGGTTGTCCGTGATGATTCCGCTTTGTGATCCGGTGAACGAGATCGAGCCGAAACCTTCCTTTTGCAGGGCCAGCGACAGCAGCGACATACTTATCCGCTCACCGGCTGTGAGCAGCATATCCAGTTCGCGCCGGGAAGGGTGCTCCGAAATGCTGTAGGCAAGCTGCATCAGCTCGTCGGTGGTCTTGGCCATCGCCGAAACCACCAGCACCAGGGAATCTTCCGGACGCTTTTCCTGCGCTATCCTGCGGGCGATGTTCTGTATCAGGGCGGTGCTGCCCACGGAAGTACCGCCGAATTTTTTAACGATTATTGCCATAAACAAACACTAATTTCTCACTGGAAACGATTTGTCAAGACTTTTTCTGGCCCCACCGCCGATTCGCCTCAACCCCGTCACCACCATTGGCATTGCAAAGTGACAACGAAATCTGCAAATTGTGCAGCGAAAACTGCAAACTGTCGCATCGTAGGACATCCTTACTCATCCTTTCCAAGACCATTTTAGGTAGTTTCTGACAGGATTTCTGCAATTTAGATCACCGAAAACTTCAAATTCTGACACGAAATCTGCAAGCGCTAGATTGAGAAAGACCTTTGCACATAGGTAGTGCCAAACCTAGGGAAGAGTAGTGTTCTGCTCGGAAAGACCAATTATGCAAAGCTGTAATTAATTCTTGACAAATTAGATAGCCACATATATTGTTATCTTATCAAGAACAGGAGATTAACCATGCGCCAAGATAAGATGACCATGACAGACTACGACATTCAGAACCGACTGAGCCAGATAGAGCACTTTTTGCTTGAGTTCAAGGAGATGGTAAACTGGGACAAGGTAAAGAAGTATCTGGAGCCGCTTGATCCTCAGCGGACCAAGGTTGCCGGCAGAGATTCCTATGATCCAGTTAAGATGTTTAGGGTGATGTTGCTACAGGGCTGGTATGATCTTTCCGATCCTGAGATGGAGTTCTATCTTCGCACCAATCTTCTGTTCATGAACTTCTGTGACTTCAGCATAACCGAGAGTACCCCTGATCATTCGACAATCAGTCGTTGGCGCGACCGTTTGACAAAGTCCGGCTTGTATAAGACCGTGTTTGAGGGAATCATGGGCGAATTTCACGAGATGGGTTTGGAGGTCAAGAAAGGCAAGATGGTTGATGCGACCCTGATCACCTCGCAGGCCCGCCCTCGTAAGAAGGTTTACATAGAGACAGAGCCAACTGGCGATGAGGCACAGTCAGAAGAATCAACTCCCACCTTTGAAGCAACAGATGTGACAGTTGAGGAGTCAGTCGATCAAGATGCCCATTGGATGAAGAAGGGGAATCAATCGACCTATGGCTACAAGGGGCACGTATTGACTGACTCCAATGGAATCGTGGAGAACATCATCGTCACTCCTGCCAATGTGCATGACACAGTGATGTTTCCGGACTTGATCTTCAACACAGCTCTTGAGGAGGGAGACATCATTCATGCTGATAAGGGTTATCACAGCGAAGCCAATAAGGAACTGCTCAGAAACAATAATCTGGTGGATAAGATCATGCACAAACGCAAGCGGAATGAAGCCGAAGATGATGCCAACAAACAACGCAACAAGGCTATTTCTCAGCATCGCTACGTCATCGAGCGTACCTTTGGCTCGCTGAAGCGAAGCTATGGCTGGTCGAGGTCAAGATACCTGGGGCTGGAGAAAACGACTTGCTATCTCTACATGAGGTGCCTGGCCTACAACATCAAACGGGCAATGAAAATTCTTTCTCTAAGTCCTGCATAGGAGAGGTGCGTCCAGATTCTGTGAATTGGGTTTGAAAAAGGGCAATATTGGTTGGGTTTGGTACGAAACAGCAGGATAATTGGCGTTTCTCCCTCAATTCTTGTGAAAAATATCCTGAAGTTGTGGATAACTTTCCGATCTCTGCTTTGTCGTGTCAGCTTGGAACAATTACGCAAAGGTCTTTCATAGTTATTGCTTCTCCGTTTTGCATTGTCTAAACAACTCTACTACGTCATTCTTGGAAAGGAATCTTGAATTTGCGACTCGTTGGGGTGTTATCCACGACAGAAACACGTTTCTGTACTTTTTTTCTCCATACACATTACTTATTGGGAGAACATAACACTCTTTCTTAACTCTAGTAAGTCCGACTATGAATTCACAGATCTCATAATCCGCTATCTTGGTGGGGTCCTTGGGGATATCTCCATTATTAACACCCAGAAGAAACACATAGTCTGCTGCCAATCCTTTAGATCCTTGGTACGTAACAAACTGAATCGGATAAGAGCTGTTGGAAGAACTATCAGACTCCTCACCATCTACTTTCCTAAAATAGCGAACTATCTTTTCCTTTATGGGTACTCCAAAGACTACTTCTAAGTTCGCTTCAGCTGCAGCACTCTCTTGAGCTCCTATAAACTCTCTAATCAAATCTACATTAGCTTTGTGTTTTTGTTTGTATTCTTCGGGCAGTAAATCAATGAGGGGAGTGTTGTTTAATGAATTATTTAGGATTCTTCTATGCTCCTTAGGGGGGGTGATTTTGTCAGAAAGTAGCAGTAACCTCCACCCGATGTTTGATGTTTCATCATCTAAAAGAATTCTATATCCTTCGCATAATTGGTCAATTTCAATGTTATTGTTCTGTTTCGGCTCGATGTATTCTGCAATGTTCTGCATTTTGCTTCGGAATATATTCAAGTATTTTGTTGTGCCTATGACCAGTATGAGTGGCTCAATTCCATCTCTATTTCTATAATCGTCTAACTCATCTTGCAGAATAGCCGAGATATACATGTTTAGAAAGACTTCTGCTGCATTTACCGAGGCCATGTTCAATATCTGAAGCTTTGGATAGTTCTCATTTACAATTTCTTTCCCTGGCTCAAAAGCTCTAAACGACTTATTGATCCTATTTTGAAGATATCCCTTTTTAACAGCATTTTCCACAATGTCACTTACGGACTCTACTATGACCTTAGGACATCTACTGCAAAAAGGCAGTTCAAATTTGGTGTATTCTCCTGATCGATACAAGCTTCTGAGGCTGTCTCCCAAATCGTACTTGCCATTATAAATAGCTTGATCATCATCACCTACTATCAGGATCTTCCCATGACTTTCCAATTGCTTTATGAAGGCAACTTCCAAAGCACTAAAATCCTGATATTCATCTATCAATATATTATCATAATCTGGAATTATACTGGGAGTTATTGTTGCCTTCTTCAGAATACGATAAATTGAATCATTGAAGCTTATTGCTTTGTAGTATGTAGCTCTTTTCAAGTATAATTTGAACAGAGGATTTCTTTCATCTAGCTTATGGAACAACTCGTTGAAAATATCTTCCTTAACCCCAGTATCCTCACTAATAATTGCACCTAGCATACTTACCATGTACCAGTCAGGAAACTGTCGGTTGAAAATGCCCATACAGAACTTGTGCAAGGTACAAACCTTTGCAAGGTCACTCAATCTGCAGTTCAAGTCATTCACAAGGCGGTTAATGAAGGTAAGCACTAAGTTGTTTGGTGTTCCTGATTGTTTGAGAATGAGTTCAAATGTTGTAGTTTTTCCAGTCCCAGGTCCAGCTACAATGACTTTCTTGGCAGCGGTTGAATCGATTATTATCTGAGTATAGGCATGCCTGTCAATTTGTTGGTCACTTGATACTACAACAGTATTCATTGGATTTGTTACCAGTCCATGTTCATCATATTATCTACTTTATATTGTTCCCTTGAAATGAAGTCATTCGTGGTTTCGCTATCCCGGATTACCAATACGTACTCTTGTCTGGATTCTGGATCACATTTAATACTTAACCCTGATTTTATGATTGTAGTCGCATTAGGGTAAAGCTTCACCACAAGATTATCGAAACTATCCTTGATTTCTCTCATCTCAGAATATTGATGTTCAAGGTTCACGGGGAAGAATGGATAGTTCTGCGAACTCAGTGTATAATTACTGTATGACATGGGAATAAATCCAATATCCGGAATCAAGACATCACCGAAATAAGCTCTAGTTAGATAACCATGGGCTATTGGGTTTCGGACATACTTTATGAGTTGTGCGATTTTGTTCTTAATCTCTACATCCCCAGACATCAAGCTCATTAAAAGACTGTCAATCTTATCATAAATGCACTGGAATACAAAGCTCTTGATATCAATCCTAGAATTATAGCTATCCGAAAAGGGGTACAACAGAGTTAAAACATGCTCCATGTAACTAACAATATGAAGGGCATAGGAATTAATGAAGCAATCGGCTCTATGATCATTATGAGGCCAATCACTTCTATCGTTCAAATTATTCTCTATTTGATATTCCAAACATTCAAATGCTCTCTCAAACCTAATATAGTAGTTTGGGAGTATAACATTTCTTGCTGTTATACTTACTTCGGCATCTGCTATGAATTCACTTTGTGATTGAATTATCGCTTGCCTGATCTTAGTCTTGATCTCGGTATACACTTCATTATGATCGTCGGTCTCACTTTGATGAAATTCGAATGAGAATTTGTTAAGCACAAACGCGATCTCAATTTCTTTGTATTGCATGAACAGGATGAAAGCTACTTTTTCATGAGGTTTGTACCTTACTTTCATGCCAAGGAGGTGTTGAAATAAGTACAAAACCTCATATGGAGTAAATTCTTTTTCTTCCCGCATCACCATATTCAAGATTTCGTCTGAGGATTTAGTTGTTTGAGTAAAATCCTCCATTAACCTGTTAATTGTCGATTCGTTAGTACTCATAATCTCCATTCCACCTTTCTTCACGTTTTGTACCTGGGCGGTGTTTCACGCCCAGGTACTCCACGCATGTTAACTGCATATGCTATACAACATTACGAAGACCAACTACATGGCTAACCATAAGAGTGGCCATTCTCGGTCAAGGTAGTATTTCACCTAAGACCTTAGCCACTATACAGCTATCCATTGTAGGAGAGTTGCTATTATGTTTTGCATAATTCTCACCTCCTGTTTTATTTACTACGCGCGTAGCATGTTCTACTCAAACTCACTCAGGTCAAACTTGAGTGTGTTGCTATTCTCTTTGATGGTGCGCTGAGTGGCTTCATCGAAGCCTTCCAGGTTATCTGCTTTGATTTCTATCTGGATTGATGCAGATACTGCTGGTTTCTTGATCAGATGCATCACGATCTCATCTATGATAGTGGCAAAGTCTGTCTTGGCCCTGGTTGCATCGAGTTCTTTACGTCCATAATAGTGTAATCTGGTCTTAGGTTGGGTAGGTGGTGGTGTAGTGCCTCCAGTACCGGGTCCACCCTGACTACCAGGAGTACCCTGGCCTCCAGTACCAGCTCCGGGTGTAGAGCCATCTCCTTTTCCAACTAGTGTGTCACCTTCTGCTGTTTTTTGCTTATGCTCTGCGGCAATCCCAGGATCGATAAGGAGCAGTGAGCTATCATAGATAGGAGCGGTTGAGTTACCAAACGTGAATCCTATATACTGATCGTTATCATATCCATAGGCAAAGCCAAAGAACTCCTGGCTTGATGCGCCTGCGCTTATAGCAGCCTGGAATACACTATTGCTGCTCAAACGGGGCATATACAGATAGCAACACATGCTATGCCAGACATCCTGGGCTTTCATATGATGGGTACCATCCTTCCAGAACCATTTCTTGAGCAAATTGCTGAGATGGATGGGAGCCCACCCAGTAATCAGGTGTTCGTTTTCCTTGAGGACCTTCTCGACCTCAGCAGTTAAATTCTGAGCTGCAGCATTGATGGAAAGTGCCTCAAATCTATCTCCGGGTGCGTTACCCTGATCAGGGATCAGAAGCCACCGATAGGTATCACGAATCAGATGCTTAACTGCCTTTTCGGCATCTTCTTTTCCCGCTTTTGCCTGCCTTGTCTGGTACACATCGAGGTTGAGCTTCAGCATCTGGATATCCTTAAGAATCGAATCCCAAGCCAATAGGGTCAGGATCTGGTCTTTAAGTTTTCCTTGGTATTCACCATCAGCAGCCAGGAAGATTAAGCGATTCTGTCTCAGTCTTGGTTGTTCACCCCGATGAGTGAGGATATGTTTCGCACCTTCATAATCTGAGATGCCTTCCATAGCGAAACTTCCCCCGGAGCGCAGATAATACGCATCAGGAGGCAGCAAAACCAGCCTGAGAGAATAGTCATCAGGGATGTCTTCGCTGCGTGTGAAAACGTGCACTGCTTCGAATACACCATTGCTCAGTACTTTCTGCAATTGGTCCTTAATTACCGGGATCACATCATCCTTATCATTAAAACGACGTTTGCGATCCTCCATCTCTCGTCTGAGGTTAGGCCGGGTATCGAACCAGAATTGCTTTTTATCCGCATTGCTCAGATAGTGCAGTTTATCAACCAGCCTGTTCATGGCATCGCTAAACAAACCAATTACCTGGTCCGGCATCACAGAGCCCAACAGGATACGCTTATACTCAATACCTCTTGAGGTTTTAGCAGCATGCAGGGAGACCGCATGAGGTGCGCTGCCCAGGAAGATGGTGCGGGTCAGTTTCCTGCAAGCCTGAACCTGGCCAAACCTGGCTTCCGCATTCTCGATCAAATGAGGTTCCGACCTTGAACCGTCCACATCCTTTTCCAGCACAGGGTCCCATCCTTGAGGAAGATAATAAACCACCTCATTACGGACATCGGCATCATAAAGGGGCAGGTTACCCGGCATAATCAGGGGGTCTTTGTTGTTGTCTGTCCAGAGTTTATGGATTACCTTGGCCATCAGTTTCAATACACCCCTGGTTCTCTGGAAGCTTTCCAGGCTTGACCAATCGTCATAAAGCCGGTCAAAGATCTCCGGATGAATGGGATAGGCCTGCAGCATCCTCTGATAGTATCGGGTTTCCTGGGTTTCGTCGGGAAAGCTGTCCTTCTTTTCCAGATAGAAGTCAGTGAAAGTACGGCAAGTTTCTTCCATCCCATTCCTATCTGATATTTCTTTGAACAGCCTGCGTTTAACTATTTCAAAGGCTTCCTCTGTTGCCACGGGAGTCCAAATAGCCTGCACTCTGCCGAAGTAGCTTTTCAAAGCTGCCAGGGCATTGATCCCCAGCTGACTGCCAGCTTCCTTGTCCGACTCCGGCAAGGAAGCCAACATGATCGCATTTGGCACCACTTTCAGCGACTCCATCAGAGCCTGCATAAAGGACAGGTTTGAGTCATAACTGCCGCCAGGAAGACTTTTCCCAGATGCAAATTGCCTAACATAGGCCACCAGCTCATCGACTAGGATCACGCAGGGGGCATACTTGCTGATCAGGGGTATTAGAATCTCCTTGCCGGGGGAAGTACCATTGAGATCAGATTGTTTGACCATTTCATAAGCTTCAGGGCCGCCAAGCTGCCAGGCGAGTTCGCCCCACAATGTGTTTACACTTGTATTGCCGCGTTTTTTCACATCTCCTGGAGATAGCTGGTTGCCATCGATCACCACGATTTTCGCCTTAGGTAGCTCAGTTACACCCGCAGCATCAATAATGGGAGAGACCCCCTGCAACTCTGAAGCAGCTAGCTCACCTTTGGCTAGATGATAAACAGCCAGCATGGTATGGGTCTTGCCACCTCCAAAGGCAGTCTGCAATTGGATCACCGGCTCGCCGCCCTTGCCGCTTAGCCTCTGGATCACAGAGGTCAACAGCAGCCTCATACCTTCAGTTATGTATGTTCTTTGATAGAACAGAGCCGGGTTTTGGTATTCTTCGCTGGCTTTGCCCAGGTGAACCTGGGACAGGTCTGCGGCAAATTCTGATTGTTTGAAGGTGCCTTTCAGTACGTCTTGATGAGGAATTGCAATGTCTCGCCATGCTTTTATCATAATATCTCCTGATGCTTTTGCAGCGTTCCCATATTCGCAAGATTATTCATATCAATGAGTTTACCATGCTTGGCAAACAACTCGGAAGCTCTCGGAAGTTGATTTGTTCCGAGTTCAATCCAGGCAGCTTAGTTGTGCCCTCTTCCCTGGAAAGCAGATTTACTATTCTCAGCATGATAACTCCTCAGTCCTAGAACTCAGCCTCAATTTGACCACCCTCATCTGCACGTGCTTGCTTTTCGATGGAGAGCCAGGCTGTAACCAGATCGTTGTAAGGACGCGCATCTTCAGCCCAGCCTTTGCGTTCGCAAGTGGTATAGAGCAGGAAAGCCAGTTGGCGGGCTGTTTCGCAAATATGGGGGATAGCTTTAACGATCTCTGCGGCTGCGGATTCTCCCCTGGTTTGATGCAGACGGATGAGATGATGTAAAACCTCCCAGACTGGCATGCGGCTGTCTTTGGCGGGATTCCAGGTATCGGGATATTCTATTGGCCTCAGCAACTTAACCTTTCCACCTGCGGCTGCCAAGACACCGCTATCTCTGACGCCTTCAACTGAAACACCTTTGGCTCTGGCCAGAACATCTGCTTCACCATATACACCTTCACGCCAGCCATACTCGCTGAACCATTGCAGACAGAAACAGGTATCACTGTCCCAATCACCCTCCAATTCCTTGAAATAGTCGTCAATGGCTTTATTGATAAGAATGAGGGCAGTGCGGACAGTCATTGTAGAACCATCAGCCTCTAGAATGGACTTATACTTGGAAAATACTGCCATGCCCGGTCCTATGGCCGCTTGAGCGAGGTCAACTGGAGCAATTGGGCTTGATGTTTCACTTCCATTGATCATTGTATCCAGGGCTTCTGGGACATTTTGATTAAGCTCTTTCAAGAAGTCCTTTCGGTTTATTGATTCTGAATCAACCTTTCTCTTTCTACAGACCAAAATAATCGACGACGCAAGCATATTACTGCCGATCCCACTTACTTTATTAACAAGCTCAGTTCTAATTGGCCAAGTTCCCACAATAGCAAGATCAGAATTAATAACAGCTTCCAAGAACGTAACCCATCCTGTAGATGAACTTCCTGAGTTTGTTGTATCTGATTGTTTGAATGCATAGTAAATCGTTGCTGGATAGCCTCTATGAGACTGAACAAATATATTTCTCATAGCTTCAATCATCCCATACAAGAAGTAATTTTCCGCTTCAACTTTAGATGCATGCCTATATGGAGACGCAACAAGCTCTTTGTCTTTTGGAGTATTTATTGTTTTGAACAGATTAGGATAGATATGTTTTAACACAGGTCTCTGCCAAACGTAGAAGAAATCTGATAGATCTGCGTACATTATGTTATCATAGTAGGGGGGATCAGTTGAAACGATCTTGTCTTGTGATATGTTTTGTGTGCTAGCGTCAGCGACTTCTCCGTGTCCTTTGATCGTTATAGCAAAAGAATTCATCGCTTTCCAAACCCAACTTATCATCGATAACCAATTCCCAGAAGAACTAGAAAAAGGATTAGCCTCTACATAATCCCATACCATAGCAATGGCTTGTCTTCCAAATGTATTTCTAATAAGAGATTTACTGATGTGCCAACTGCAGGCGGTTGACCAATAGTCTGTGCATTTGTCTACTCCAAAACAAAGGTATAATGCGATAGTCGCTCTATATTTCTGGCTTTCGTTGACATTAAAACCGTTATTGCCAATTTCAGAGATAATATTATAAAAGCAGTTCAGAGCACTAAGTTGTCTGTTGGAGAAAATGTCTCCATACGTCTTCATGCCATAAAGGGGAAGTTGATCAGCACTTTTCCCAACTAATTCTTGTTCAGGTCTCCAGGTGGGAACCGCAGAATTGGCAAGTTTCTCCTGATACGCATCAGGGGATAGATAAACACGGGAGTTATTCCCTTCACATACGATCGCCATCAGTTTAGACCCCATTCTCCCTGCTTGTCCTTCAGCCTTGATGTAATTCCCATCAATTGGAGTATTCGAGAGAATGCAAATGAAGTTTGATGATCTACCTGCTGCCTTGGTGCCTTTCTTAACTGTCTCAAGATCACTCGGCATGCCAACACGGACTTTGAACTGGTATTTATCTTCATCAATTATTGGTTCGATCCAGGCCTCTTTCCCCTTCTTGTCAGATAACAGAAAAGTGGATGTAAGCGGCACATCCACATGGGAGTATAAGGGATTGGGGCTTTTCACTGTCCTTGCCCATATATACGCGATCACAGTAAGCTTCTTTCCCCTGTAAGGGGCCAGATCAGGGCGTTCGGAAACCATCTCGGGTGTGATTTTGATGGGGGGATAGAGGTGCCCGATGCGCTTGTAGGCTTCTTCCCGCACCCAATGTCCCCAACGACGCACGTCTTCAGCCAGGCCGGTCAAGCCTGGCCAAGTGTAGTTATTGGTTGTTGTCTGATCGTCACGTTTGGGAATGGGACCGATGGGACGGTGTCCCACAAACTTGGGTGGAATCTCGATCATGGCCTTGTTGATAAGCACTGCCACAGGGTTCAGGTCACTAGCCCATGCCTCCAATCCCAGGCGTTGGGCTTCCAGCGGGATGGAGCCGCCTCCGGTAAAGGGATCGTGGAAGGCTGGCAACTTATCGGGATTGAAGAGCTCTGCAGCCTGGGGATGGTCTTTGTTCAGTTCGCAGGTTACTTTCCAGCTTTTACGGATCTCAGCCCGGGCTTTCTCCAGCACTATCTCGTTGTTGGTATTCTCCCACTTCACCAGTTCCCGGATGATCTCAAACAGCTCTTCCCGCTTGCGGTTGGCATCCGCTTTGCGCTTGTAGCCTATCTGCAGTTCTTCATCCCAGCCGGGGTCATTGACCAATTGAGCAAAGAGCACCGCCCTGGCGGCAGCCAGAGGACGCCTTGCCCAGTATAGATGCAAGGTGGAGGGATGACCATGGCGTATGGATTTTTCACGAACACAGGCTTCATTGATCTCTTTGAGGGGCAGGGCCACTTCGATAAGCTTTCTGGGGGCTTTTATTTTATATTCACTCATTTCTTTCTCTTGGGCTTGAACTGTTTAGTAATCTGTTTTACTTCCTGCAGGGCTTCCACAAAGTGCTTTTCTGCTGCGGTCGGCTCTGAAAGCTGCTCATGATGCCATTTTTCATATTCCAGCCGGGCTTTCTGGATCGCGTCTTCGTGGGCGATGGAGCCGGCATGCACGAGAATATCCCTGCCGCTTAGCTTCAGGAACTCATCCAGCTTGGATATCCAATCTTTCATGTACATCGGAGTTCTGTTCAGGGCTTGAAGCTCGGCGAAGTCCAGATACATGCTCACAATTCTGTTCAGGAGATCCAGTTCTTCTTGGTTCAGGTAGTTCTTTGCTATTTCAGTATCTGCCTTACGGAGCTGGGTTCCCGGCCAGTTGGTGAGCCCCATATTGGCTTTGCCGGCATCAGCCCGCTGATAGATGATCTCGGCGGCAGTATGGCCATGACTCGCCCAGTGCATCTTGTTTTGGATGACCTTGAAAAACTCACGCGATAGATCTGACCTGGGATCATAGTCTATGCTGGTAGCATAGATATCCAGGACCTTGCGCCAGAAGACTTTTTCTGAGGAGCGGATATCCCTGATCCGGGCCAGAAGTTCATCAAAATAGGAACCGCCTCCGGCCTCTTTGAGCAGTTCATCATTCATGGTGAAACCCTTGATCAGGTATTCCTTGAGCCGCTCAGTAGCCCAGATGCGGAATCGTGTGGCGATCTGGGATTTGATCCTATATCCCACACTGATAACCATATCGAGATTGTAGTGCATGGTATGGTAGCTTTTACCATCGGAGGCAGTTATTAAAAAATCCTTAATAACTGCGTCTGGCTCTAGCTCACCCTCTGTGAGGATGTTGCGAATATGGATATTGATGTTAGCAACAGTGGTCTGATACAACTCTGCCAGTTGCTTTTGACTCAGCCAGATGGTTTCATCCAATAGCTTGGTTTCAATGTGTACGCTTCCATCCTGATTGGTGTAGATCAGGAATCTTGGTTCCGCTGTTTTAAGTTCCTTCTTCATAATCCCTCCTTTTTTGATGCTTTCTTGAGTAAACTGGCGATATCGAGATTGATGCTGGTTACAGCCCAGTCAGGTTCTTGAGTGAAGGGTTTACGAATGTAGTATGGCCCCTCATAACTATCTCCATCAACAATCACCAGTGCTAAGATGAATTTGTCAGCCTGGTTTAGCCCATACAGGATCTCATTTCTGGTAACGGTGATGGTGCTTTGGCCTTTTACCCGGCCTTTTACCTCAATGTGCCTGGTTTCCGGCATTTTACCATCTATGGGAGCTGGGATGCTGGTGACGTCCCAGCCGCAATTGAGGTCAGAGACATCAAAAACTTCACAACCATTTGACTTTTCGTGGTCCATCACAACCTGCATGGCTTTTAGCTCGATCTGCTTCCTGGCTTCGGCATCTGCGGTCCAGGTGTCCTCCCCGTTCAATTGTGCCAGTAAACCAGCAGGGATGATCAGCGCGCCTCCGATCACGACCGGAGTCTCCGAGACTACATGGCGCATCTCGTTGAGCTCTTTGGTGCGGGATTTGAGGCGGTTATCCAGCTCATCGATGATGCGGCTGACATTATCGATGTTGATCCGGGTCTTTTTACCCGCAGCCTGGTCATCCTGAAGCTTGATCTTGCGGTCGGACCAATAGTTGATCTGGGTCACCAGCCTCTGATGAACAGCTTCAAGGGTCTTGGTGACCTGTCTTTCCCTCCGATGCATCACTTCCGAAAAATGCTCCGGGGCAAGGTAGGTGGTGGCATACGCCAGAGCCTGGCTTTCCAGTTCGGATGAAACCCACTGGGCTGCCAGCAGATGTTTTATCAGAATGAAGTCACTATCTGAAATGGGCTCCAGATCTAGATGGGGTGCCCACCCCGCGTTGCTGATCGCTCCCTGTTCATCGATTTGGACAAACTGCAAACGACGTGAGATGCACCTATCCCGGTTGACCCCTTCTTTTACTGAGTGTTCTATGATCAGCATGGCTTTGGGATCTATGCTATCATCATGAGGGGCTACAAGAATTGCTCCCTGTCTCAGCTTGTTGCGGTGATCCTCCAGCATGATATCTGTGATCGACATCATCAGCGGGTGCCCAGGATGGATGAAACTGGCCATGGGTGCTTCCCGGTTGGGCAATCTCACAAAGGGTTTATCGAAACAGATGCGTTCGTATTTCTGAGTGACCGGATTGATGTTTCTGCGGTTACGGCCTGAAATCTGGCGGTCCCGTTCACGAATCTGGGCCGGAACATAGGAGATTTCCCAACGCTCGCCCTCGCTACGGACCTGGCGAATGTTGCCTTTTAACTGGCTGAAAGCCTGCAAGAAAAAGGATTTAATGAAATAGGGCTGGAGTTTTCGTGCTTCAGCTTTCTCCATTTCGGCTTTCACGGCAAAGAGACGGTTTTCATCGATAACCTCTTCACACAGGGCATTGCGGCTGATGATCTCTCTGATGTGCTCGGTATCGAGAACGCCTTCCACCACTTGAAACAGCCTGGACCTGACCTCAGGGTCATCCCCATAGCGGATCGCTTCGATCAGCAGGTCTTTGAGGCTTGTTTCTTCAAATACGTCTCCCAGAATATCAAAAACTCTGCCGCCCAAGGCGGCTCTTTGGGCTTCCAGCTTGGTGAAGAGGGTTTGAAACACGTCACCTTCCCGGGTCTCATCCGCCACCATATTCCAGAGATGGCAAACCTCAGTCTGGCCGATGCGGTGAATACGTCCAAAGCGTTGCTCGATCCGGTTGGGATTCCAGGGCAAGTCATAATTAACCATCAGGTTGGCATTCTGAAGGTTTACGCCTTCACCGGCAGCATCGGTGGCGAGGAGTATCCTGACTCGGGGATGGTTTTTAAATTGCTCCTGGGCTTTACGCCTTTCCTCTCTTTTAATGCCGCCATGGATGGTGATGATCGCCTCCTGGCTGCCAAGTAAGCCACTGAGCCGCTCATACAGGTAATTCAAGGTGTCACGATGCTCAGTAAAAATGATCAACTTGCGAAAACTGCCATTGGCATCCCTAAAATGCGGGTTATTCTCAAATAGACTGGAAAGCTCTTCCCATTTACGGTCAAAGCCTGAGTCACGTAGTGCTTTGGCCTGTTCATTGAGACGCTTGAGGGTATTGGTCTCTGATTCCAGTTCCTGGATGGTCTGAGCTGTGGTAGCGCTGTCCACCAGCTCTTCTTCATTTTCTTCCCGTTCTTCAGTATCCCAGTCCTCATCATCAAAATCATCCGGCAGCTCAATTCTTTTTTCTTTTTGCTGTCTGATCAGTTCGCCTCTCTGAATGAGCTTTTCTTCCTCCAGCCTGCGATTGAGCTTGTCCAATCTTCTTTTCAGAGATTGGTATATAGCCTCAGGGCTGGATGCGAGGCGCCTTTGCAGGATGGTGAGGGCAAAGCCGACAGTGTTTTTTTGTTTCCCGGTCAGACGATCAGCTTTGTTCATTTCTTCCCGCACATACTCTGTGACAGCAAGATATAGCTCTGCCTCGGGATCAGACAGCTTATAGGTCACAGAATAAGCCTTCCTCTCTGGGAAAAGGCGGGTGCCATCGAATTTGAGGAGATCTTCCTTCACCATACGGCGCAGGAGATCCGAGATATCAATCGAATGAGCGCTGTCTCTGGTTTTCCCATAGAAACGATCAGAATCGAGCAAAGCAAGAAAGGTTTGGAAGTCCTCATCCTTGCCCTTGTGGGGAGTAGCTGTCATCAGCAAGAGGTGCTGGGTGGTAGCGCCCACTTCTTCAGCCAGCCTGTAGCGTTTTGTTTTCTTGAGTTCATTGCCGAACCAGGAGGCTGAGCATTTGTGAGCTTCGTCTATTACCACCAGGTCCCAGTAGCTTTGTTTGATCTTCTCAACTAGATCCTCGTCACGGGAGATCATGTCGATCCTGGCTATCATATAGTCATAGTCTTCAAAGGGATTACCGCCCCTGGATTGCTGTTGTAAATCACGTGAGAAAATACAGAAATCAAGGCCGAACTTCTCGTACATTTCATCCTGCCACTGTTCTACCAAGGAACCCGGAGCAATAACCAGTATTCGCCTGGCATCAGCCCGCATGATGAGTTCCCTCATATACAGTCCTGCCATTATAGTTTTCCCTGCTCCCGGATCATCAGCAAGTATATAACGCAGGGGTTGCCTGGGAAGCAGTGATTCGTAAACTGCTGTGATCTGATGCGGGAGGGGCTCAACATTGGATGTGTGAACAGCCATCATAGGATCAAACAGATATGCCAGGTTAATCCGGTTTGCTTCTACTGCGAGCTTGAACTCAGCGCCAGGAGCATCGAATGTCCAGGGCCTACCAGCCACTGCAATGGAAAGGTTTTCCTCATCAGAACGATATATCAAGCGCTCTCGAAGAGAACTATCGCTTTTCTTATAATAAACGGTGTATGCATCTCCACCAATAGGTTCACTGGTAACAATGCGCACTACTTCCCCCGGTTCAATGCCCTGAATCAGGGCTCCTGCCTTAATGTCTTCTAATCTCATCATCCTGATTCCTTAAAAAGAACTAGATGATCCGCCTAACACTCTCAAGGTCTGATCAGTTGCCTCTTTCAAGCGTTTAGTCGCATCATTAATTTCGGCCATTCCACGCCAAAAGTCAAACAATCATATTAGCTTCTTCTGTCAATGAGAAAATCCTTTCCCATCCTAGCAGAAAGGATCATCCGTGTTTGATTCTCATTGAACTTTGAATTGTGTTAGATATTGGTTTCTGATCCAGACCAGCGATTCTCCGATGATGAATACATTACCAAACTATGTTTTTTAGCGATCAGATAGCCTAACAAAATGCTTCATGAAAGACGATGTGAGCTCAAAAATAAACTCAATCTCAAGCTCCATGACCCTGTCGTCATGCTTGATATAGGTGTTTTGATACTTGGTATAGTACTCCACGAGTTTCTGAAACATATTGGCGAATTCTTTCGATCCTCCCTTCGAGATAACCATTGACCCAACTTCATTGATTTGGTTCTCCAATGACTTAGAATTTCCAAAGATTTCTTGCAGTAGCAATTCAAGAGACAGCCTTAGGTCATCAAGAGAATTCCTAAGAAACACGCCATTATTGAATTTGTCCAAGGCATACAAGTAGTTTTGCTTTGACTTTGCATAAGGTTCCAGCCAGTGCTTGGTTTCTTCAATCAGTATCTCGTTGATGCACTCAGAACCCTGAAACAAACCGCCATATCTTGATATTAGTTTGATCTTCAAGTCTTTGATCTTCGGATCATCAGACCACTTATCTAGTTCACACAACTCTTTGATAATTACGTATTGTTGCTCTGGCTTGAAAGCCTGGAGATTTTTTAGGAGTGCCGTTCGCTTGTTTGGACTATCGAAAAAAGGATAGGTACCATAAGGTATATCAACGTTGTAGTCTACAGCGTATGCTGCGCAGTATTCTGCAATATTTGAACCGGTCAAACCTGCATTTGTGTCTGCGAGAATATCGCAAGCGTGGGACAAGAATGTGATTGGTATCATAGTCTCCTCATTATTACTAACCTTGATGACAGATTCAATCGCAGAATAGATATTGCGGGACGATAGTTCTCATCATTCCGCATCCTTTGGCGGATAAATCTTAACGATAGTTGGTGTTGCTTGGATGTCAGCAGCTCTGTAAATTGGGTAAATTGGAGTACTGCCAACCATAATTGGAGATCCGTTCCAAGCTGCTTCTGGGATGATTCCCCTTGAATGCGCTAGCAGATTGATCATCCAGACTTCATCATCTTGAAAATAGTCTCCCATTTCCTTGGCATTGATGAAGCCAAGATACATCAATATCACGGGTATTCCTAGAGAAGCGAGTTTCCAGGCAAAGGCAAAACGATTAGACAACTGATAGCATTGGTTGATGCTAATAGCAAAGCCTTTGGAGGTATAAGCAGCGTTAAGACCATCATTAGCATCGATTATTGCTTTCTCAATGCTTTGATGATTTGCAGTACTATTATCATTTGCTCCTTTTTTTAACGTTTTGCCGGCACTATCCAACTCGCTTATGTGAGCTTTAGCTTCTACAATGATAAGAGCTTTTGCTTGATTGTTTAGTGTACAAGAACTAACTATATCCCAATTAGGGGTATTTCCGCCTAGCTTTGGTTTCAACCACCACTCATCTTTGACAATGGTTTTTACATGTTCAAAGCCGAGATCTGGAAAGTGTTTATCAAAGAAAGGCTTCGCTACCTGGCTTGTAAGAATAAGTTCTTTTGGACATGAGAATCCCTTCGGGAAGTACTCATCTTCGGCTGTAATCTCTACTTGCAACGGCCGACAAATATCCTCCAAAAGTTTACGTGCTTTTCCCGACTCCAACTCAGTAGCAAGTAAGCATCTATACCTGCTGCCCTTCATCCTCTTAGAATTTTCGGACATGTCAATCTCCTTGGTATCTATTATGGTTATGGTTGCATTTCAATGGTAACAAATCCTGCCTCTTCCATACGCCTGATATCATACTGGCATCGTGGCTGCCCGTCAATATCCTGAACAACCGGAACCGGTATGCCCTTCGGGATCAAAGCGTAATTGTGTCTTGATGTTATTTCTTCTTTGAAGGTATTGATCAAGGTATCGCCTATCTCTGCTGCTAACGAACACATGTAGTCCTCGCTGGAAAGGCACGAGAAATCTACATTCATCAAGATGGCTTCACGTAGGGTCTTTGCCCCAGCCGGGATCGATCCACAAAGTTCCTTTATCTTCTCTTCCGGCACTTTCATTGTTTTCAGAACTTCGGAATAGATACTTCTTGGCGTCCAGGGATCATACTCAGTAAAGTGAACAAGATCATAATCGAGAAGTTGCTGGCGAAGATGCTCCAACACATCTGCAGACTTATGATCCATCAAAGAGACCGTTATGTGCCTGCTACGGGGCTTGAATTTGATCCTCAATGTGGGAGAGTAACTGCTTAGCAAACCAACCACCCTGGGAGCTGATAAATCGATCTCAGCAATAGGTATATAGCCATCTGTTACATCGATTTTATCGGCAATTTCCAGGGTGTTCTTTGTAAGCTCAGGTGGAAATCCTTTTAGCGCTTTCATCTCCTTGGGGGACTTGAAGTAGTACTCATTGCAAGCAAAGCGTTTGGCTTCAGGATGAGCGAAATCCAAGCCCTTTCTGATGCAATTCAGGGAATCGATGGCGAGGGAGTCACTACGATCCATATAGTGACAGTCATTGGTGAGAACCACAGGTATCTTGGTTTGATAAGCCAGATTCAGCAGTTTATTCATGGCCACCGCTTCAGATGGTAGCCCGTGGTTCTGGATCTCGTAAAAGTAATCTTCGCCAAAAACCTCATAATACCAATCCGAAACCTGCCTTGCCTGTTCGTCTTTTCCTTCCAGAAGCAAGGTGCAAATCTCTCCTACCACACTGAAGGAAAGGCAGATCAGATTCTGGGAATGCTCCCTTAACTGCCTTTTCGTGATCTTGGGAGCTTGCGGATCATGTTCATGAGCCTGAGTAATCAGACGGCAGAGATTCTCATAGCCGGAGCCGTTCTTGGCTAGCAGGATCACAGAAAAGACCCTGCCGTCTCCAAGATCATTTTGAACTGCTATCTCCAGACCGATGATCGGCTTGATGCCTGCCTTGATGCACTGATGCCATAAGCGGGAAGCCCCAGCCACACTATTGCGATCCGTGATCGCCACAGCCGGCATTTTATACTGCACCGCTCTCTGCACCAGATCATCGATTGTACAGGCTCCATCCAGCCAGCTATACTCGCTGTGAGTGTGTAAGTGAACAAAACTCATCTATCCTCCTGAATCGATTCTCGACATAATCAACTAAGACTTGCGTCCAATGTTGCTATTATGTTCCTTGCCTCAAAAGAGACTGCGTCACACTCGGCAGTGCTTAGCTTACTTTCCAAGTTGTTCTTGATCCGAGTGATTCTCTGTTCATCTTGTTTTTCACAGTATTCTAAGGCTACGATTGCCCACAATAGGCCATGCCTGTAGTCTCTCGTGCTAATGGCGTAAAGTCTCGATAACTCGAACATTGCTTTGAAATGGCCGTTGAATGATGCTTCTCGAAGGTATTTCTCGGCAGAAGCATAGTCAGGCTCAGGTAGACTAAAATAGACCAAGCCGAGATTGTATTGAGCATCTTTGTTTCCTTGCTCGGCCGAGAGGACCAGAAAGCTTATTCCTTTGTTCACATCGGGCACAACAATCCTGCCCTCAAGGAATATGGTACCAAGGTCATAATGTGCAAGGTCTAGTCCCTGATCTGAGGCTTTTTGCAGCAAATCCAGACCCTTAGTTATGTCCTGTTCTATGAACTGACCATCGATTAGCATCTTTGCCAGAACATATAGAGCCAGAGCTACTCCCTGGTCTGCTGATTTACCGAACCATTTGATAGCTTCAGATGTGTTCTTCTGAGTTCCAATTCCATTGGCATAAGCATAGGCTACGTTATACTGAGCTATACCATGCCCCTGTTTAGCTGCTCGGAGATACCATTCTAATGCTTGTATGTAATCCTGCTCTACTCCGATACCATCGTAGTAAGCATCTCCTAACTGGTTTTGGGAGTCTGCATTACCGGAATTGGCTGCCGATATTATCTCATCTATCCTATTCATGGATTTTCCTAGGGAATTGACCTAAGCAATTCAATACTTATATTCAAGTGATTTTTGAAATACTCTGAGTCTAAATGATCCCGATAACTTAGCAATAGAGGTCGGATTCTTTCGTGAGATTGTTTTCCACCAAACCATTGCTTATGCCATGTATAAGGATCTCTTTGATTCGATAGAAGAGCCTCGAAAGCTGCTTTGAATTGGGCTTGCTTTCCCGCCAATTGATGACAAACTGCTTCTGTATAATATTGCGCCAAGCCCTCAACTACATATTTATACCTCTGCCCGGGTTGATCCAATATTTGTCCTCTGTACCCATTTATATCATACCCGGCCATGGTGTAAGCATGGGCAAGTTCATGAGCCAGAACCACAAAAGCCAAATCTTCAGCTTCAACGCAAAGCAGAATAGAGTGATAGGCGATCACCTGAGCGTAAAGCTTAATCATGTGTTCAGTGTATGAGAAAACTCCGAGAATGTCAGAGATGCCAAAATCTCCATCATCTAAACGTAGCACTTCTTTTTGAATAGCCTCTAATTGGGCTTGGGCCTTACCACTAAGTTCCTTGCTTTCGAATTCTATGCCTTTCTCGAATACATTGCCAGTTCCAATTCTGCCTAGAATGAAAGTCCATACTTGAAATTGATCATCAGTTCTCAAATCGTTCTCTATTAGATCAGTAGGAAACACAACGATGGTTTCTTTTCCACTTCTCTTAATAGGTGTTTCATCGAAGTTTTCGTTACATAGGTATTGATATTTGTGCTTATTGGCTAGCCTTAGCCCGGTTAAATCCTTGAGCCTGGATTCAATCAGGCTAATCCGTTTATCTCTTGCTTTGGAGACCGCCTTTACCCTTCGATTAAATTCACTATTGGATATCATATCAACCTCACTTAGCTGGTTTGTTGTACACGTATACCGTGATGCCTTCCTCTCCATTGACTTTGTCTGCAAGGGCATCTACATCCTTGTCTTTACGAAGATAACAGAGAAGTATTTCTTCATTCTTATATGGCTCCCAATCATGCTTTGTGTAATAATTTGCCGGTGCTAGCACGATTTTCTTAATGTCTCGAGTAAGTTTAAACTCATCGAGAAATAGCTGTTCTTTTATTGCTTTTTCAACATCATTCAAGATCGGAATCAGCATTGATTCATACCGATTGATCTGCGCGATTACTTCAGGTATTTCATCCCTAGCATCACCGGTTTTCAACTCAATAATGTATGGATTGTGATCCTTATCATAACCAAACAAATCGATCCTGTTTCCACTTTTAGTATTGGTTGCCAAAGGCATTTCGTAGGCTGCTAGTCTGATTTTTCTGGTAAATCCTCTAGCTAAAGCTAAGTTAAGCGATCCTGCCATATACAACCCGTTTCTAATTCTCTCTTCATCACCTATCGGGGGCTGGACTACCCCGTGCATCGTGAATAATCGGAATTTTTCATTTCTCGGAACCATTTTATCCTCCATTGAGTATTCATTTAGTTTAACTAAGTACTTTGTTTTTAGATTCCTACAGTGTTTTTGCACCTCAGGGCTTTCCATCCTAGACCACTGCTCCCATAATTCATTAAAGCTCAAGAAGTGAAAATGCACATCAGTCGCTTGTGAGACAAGATCCGAAAACTCTTTCAGCTCTTTCATATGCAGATCAAAGGGGTGGATATCCATCCAATCTTCGTTTTCCGGATGCCAATATAGATACAGCAGATGCTTCTCTTTCTGCCCGGAGTTCAGCACACCGAAGTAGTGACGGATGATTTGGACAGCATCAAAGAACCTGTATTTACATTCGCCCTTTTCGTTTGTAACATGATCAATAGCCTTCACCCAAGGATTATTTCGATCCATAGTTGCAGCAAGTCTCTTGTATGCTGGGTGAAGACTTGCTTTCTCGGTTCTCTCGCCCAGATACTCGCAAAACTTACACTCAATAGCAAGAATTGCATCATCAGATTCTAACCAAACATCCAGATTTGGATGCTTCTTAGCTTTGGGGATGGCAGTGTGGGCAATATGCTCAAATTCCAATTTGTCAAAACCCGTCATTTGCTTAGTTCCGAGATCAACTATTAGCTCACTCAGGCGGGTTTTCCATGGTGCAAATGTGCTAACCGCTAGTGATGCTGAGGATGAGATTGAATTGAATTTTGGGGCAGATCCTGATGAATTGCTCAGTTCTCCTCCATCTCCACGGATGAGATCGCAGCAGAACATTTCAGTAGTGATGCCGTCTATCACGCTGTGTGCAAAGTTTGCACAATACACATGTTTCAGATCCACGCCATGTGGGATGGTTTGAATCATCTCGCCATTGATCTGTTTCATGATCAGGGCAGCTTCCACCATTTTCCGATTTATCGTTCTTTCAGGTTTCATTTTACCTCCTAAAACCCTATGCTTTTATTCACTTGATTTGCCCAAGGCTGTTCCAGATCTGCGTATTTCAGAAGATCATGCTGGCTGAGACGCTTGGATTTACCTGTCCGACCAATCGCTTCAACACAGGCGTTTTGCACCACTAGTGCGATCTGTGCACCGCTGAACTGATATTTCTGCGCCAATTGCTCAACATCGATATCCGCTGATCCTGGAATCTCTTTCCTCAGATACATACTCCACAGTTTTCGCCTGCTTTCAATGTCCGGTAGTCTGAATCTGAACTTGAGATCAAAGCGGCGAAAGAAGGCCTCATCGAGGTTGGACTCAAGGTTTGTGGTGAGGATCAGGATGCCAGGAAAGGTCTCCAATTCCTCCAGAATGATGCTCTGGATTGAATTCTCAATTGTGCTGCAGGTTGAAGTGCTGGCTATTCTTTCATGGATCAGTTGATCAGCTTCGTTGAGTAGGAACACAGGCGCATTGCTGTCCTTTGAAGCCATCTCCCGCATCTCGCTAAAAGCTTTCTTAATCAACTTCTCGGTTTCACCATAATACTTGTTTCGCAGTTCTGGCACATTGAGCGTGATCAAGTCTTTACGAAGCTCTTTGGCTATTGCTCCTGCCGTATAAGTCTTGCCGGTTCCGGGAGCACCATAGAGCAAAAGCACTACACCTTGTTTACTGCTTTCAACCATCAATCCCCATTTTTCCAGGTCTCTGCGTTTATAAGACTTGCACTTTGTGATTATTTGGGAAATCAGCTGCTTATCCGATTCGGGAATTATCACATCACCCAGAGTCTGCTTGGGCTGACACTTTTGAAAGTATGGGCTAAGCTTTATCGCCACATCTTCAGAGGTTTTTGACCTATAGCCCAGCGTTTTAAGTGTTTCATGCGGAATACCTATAGTGTTTACCTGGGCTCGGTGGAAGCGTTGTTCTCTGCTGATAAGCCCAGAAGATATCAAGACGGAATCATCGCTAAGGAGTTGTTGCTGTAGCCACCTGAATCTGGGATCTGGGGCCAGGGAGAGAGCCAGATCAGCCTCCGTTATTCTGTCATCACAACATAGTTGGTGATACATAACCAAAAGTACGATGTACAACTGGTCTTCGCTTAGGCTATGTTGGCGTATGAGTTCTTTTATGCCCAGGGTGTCAGGAGCAGCCAGTATTCTGTCTTTGAGCAGATGCAAGCAAGCCGATAGAATCGGATACTCCAGTATAGGAGACCTGCTGCCCAATTCGCCAAAGCTATTGTAGCAGAGATTAAAAACCAGTCTCAAGTCACTCATGAAGTCCTTATCATCCTGCCAGCTTTCTTTTATGATCAGTTCCAGGTCTTCTCTTATATCCCTTCCCAATATCCTCAGGATGAGGTCTTTGCTGAGAGTGTATTCGGCAGATTGCAGGATCATAGGGTTAAGATAGTAGTTCCCCTCAATCCTCTCATCAAAGCAGATGATATTGCGTTCTAAGAGCCCGGTAACGTATTTCAGGCATGCAGTCACTTGATAACGCCTAATCTTGGCACTGGCGCAGATGCCAGCCCAGCTACTACTCCTGCCAGGCAGTTCGAGATGAAACTGCCAAAGATCGGCTATCACCATCACATCTTGCTTCGTGAGGCTGTAGCTCTCAAACAGGGGATGCTTTATCAACTGGTGTATATGTTTGTTTAGTAGCTTCGCCTTGGGCTTTGCTATGGGAGCCATGTCTTGAGCTTGAGTTGAATCTATCTGATCATCTTGGTCAAAGACTTGCTCCGGTGCTTTCAATTCAATCAGCTTGTGCAGGATTTCTACTGGTTCTATACCCTCGATCTTCATTCATCTACCCCCTATAATGAATCCCAGTTTGTTAAGCCATGAATGTTGTATATTTTCTGATACTCGGTCCGTCCGGCTAATATCAGATCAGTGATAGCCAGAAAATGCCTCTTCACGTCCGCATTCCCTATTTGTTCAAGTAAAACATCTCGCTCGTCTATTGTCATTTTTGCGTAGCGGGTTGCTGATTTAAAGTAATTAGCTCTGCGAGCAGAGTCATCAGGTCCTCTGGTAGTGTCGATTTGCATCCTGCCACGAGATGTTGTGAAACCGAAACACTCCATTACAATCTTGATCATATAGCCGATCATCTGTTTACGGGGCATTACTCTATCCTTATTATCAGAGTATTTATTCTGAAACAGGGGGCCCAGGATCTCTGCCGCAGTTCTTTTTATCTCAGTAACCGAGATCATCTTGATGATGTTCTCCCTGGCGGTGATTAGTTCCCATATTTTCTGAGCATCCGGATAGCTGGCAACACCCTCAAGCATCGCAGAAAGGCGCGGACTGAACAAATGCAGGGGATAAGGATATTCTCTGCTGATCACGAAGGGAAAACGTTTACCCAGATATAAGCGCTCAGCTCTTTGTTTTACCTCGGATAAATCCCCAATAGCATATGCCTCCGCGGCTCTTCCGATCACGCTCAACTTATCAAGTTTTAGATCATTTATCATCTTATTACCTCTTGGAGGTCACGTAATAATATTATGTTATACCTGTCAATGAGAATTTTACTTCAACTCTCATTAACAATCTACCCTGCAATGTCTATCTATATTGCATAACAAGCAGATATGGATGGCAAAATTTCATGCCTTAACCGATGATTCACCTTCCACAACCTCATGTATATAATAGTTTATTAGTCATAATGTGGAGTCCCAAATAACTCACTAAATGAATAATCGCAATCGTGATAACAAAAGATACTTGACCGGATTGAAAAGATGAGAGGTAGTGTCTCAAAGGTTGGTGTAAATTGGAGTCAGCCAGATGAAGAAAAAGGTTGAGCCGGATCCCACTCATTGTTTTGATGGTTTTAATCCAATAACTAAAGAACAAGGAGAAGATCATGACTCAACCGAAGAGAAAGAAAGATGAAAGAGCTGAATTGGTCAAGTTATTTCGCACAGTTTTACCGGGAGACTTTGTTAAGGTGTTGGAAAGCGGCATTCAGAGTATCATTGATGCTGAGCTCACCGCCAGATTGGGAGCAGAGCCTTATCAGCGAGTGGAAAGTAGGACTAACTACCGCAATGGCTACCGTGAGCGTAAAGAGCCTCTCAGCACAGGATTGGGGCCTATAAGCGTGAGTATTCCGAAGCTCCGTAGCGGCAACTTCTACCCTTCGATTTTGGAACAATACCAGCGGGTGGACAGGGCTTTGATCAGTATTGTCAGCGAGGCCTACTTTGCCGGAGTTTCTACTCGAAAGATGAACAAGTTGTTTGTGGACTTGGGTTTGGAAAACATAGATCGCAGCTTTGTCAGCCGCTGCGCTGCTCAGATCGATGAAGAAGTGGAGATATGGAAGAATAGACAGCTTGATAGTCGCTACGCGTATATCTGGCTGGACGCGATCTACACCAAGATCAGAACTGAGGGCAGGGTTAATTCTACAGCAGTGTTGATAGCGATTGGGGTTAGAGAGGATGGGCATCGTGATGTGCTGGGTCTTCACCTGGGGAATCGTGAAAGCTACTATAACTGGAAAGGCTTTCTGCAAAGCTTAAAGGCTCGTGGTCTTGAGAGGTCGGAACTTTGGATCAGCGATGAACATGATGGACTGATCAAGTCAATAGAGGAGTGTTTCCCGGGACAGCTCAGACAACGCTGTATTGTCCACTGGATGCGAAATGCTCAGAGCAAAGTATCCAAGACTGATTTGCTGTGGCTGCTGCCGCTAACAAAAGACCTGGTAGGTTCCCGGACTAAAGAGTCCTTTGAATTGGCCTGGAAAGAGCTTAACAGGGCAGCCCAGTCTAAAGGCAAAGACAATCTATTGGATTGGCTGGATAGCACTTACCATGAGATATCGGTCTATCTTGATTTCCCTGCAGCACATTGGAGCAGAATCAAGTGTACCAATTCGCTGGAGCGCTTGAATGAGGAGCTCAGACGCAGAGAGAAATGCATCCGGATATTCCCTGATGAAAAGAGTTGCCTGCGGCTGTTTGGTGCGATCCTGCAAGGCTATTCGGAGGACTGGATAAGCGGGAAGCTATATCTTTCGGAACCAATGGAAAGAATCAAAGACACCATGAAAAAGCCCATACCATTTGAGGCAACGCGCGACGGGCTGGAGCCCT